>CAZYJF010000065.1:0-7605 GCA_964647715.1 uncultured Sulfurospirillum sp.
GATAAGATAGATAGCTTTATCGGTCAAAAAATAGAGCCAAATAGAGTTGTTGAAATTTTAAAGAACTTAAGGTTTGGAGTCCAAGCAGATGAAAAGACCATCAAAATAGATGTTCCTAGATTTAGGCATGATGTAGAAAATGAGCAAGATATCATTGAAGAGATAGTTAGAGTTGTTGGGATTGATAATATCCCATCGACCTCTTTGTTGATAGAACCAAAATATATCTACAACACTACTTATAATAGGTACAAACGAAAAGAGTATTTTAGAAAAAGAGCATCAGGAGCTTCTTTTTATGAGGTAATCCACTACTTTTTTGACTCTAGAGATGATCAAAAAAGATTTAATCAAATCCTTCTAAAAGATGAGCTTGATCTTGTAAATCCCATAAGTAGTGAATTAAACACTCTAAGAACTTCACTACTTTTGCATATGCTAAGATCAGCCTCATCAAATATAAAAAATGGGATAAAAAGTATAAAACTTTTTGAGATAGGAACTTGTGTAGATGAGAATAGAAATGAGATACAAAAGATGGCATTTATCGTCAGTGGAGATAGCCAAAGTGAATCTATCCAAAATCAAGGTAAACCAAAATCCTTTGATCTAATCTCATTTGCATCACTACTTAGGCAAGTGATAGGAGGATTTGAACTGAAAAAATCTGAACAAAAGAGTGCTTTGTTTAATCCTTATGAGATAGCCGATATTTTGGTGGATGGTAAAAGCATTGGAGTACTAGGTTCACTTCATATCGATCTTCAAGAAGAGTTTAACCTACCAAAAAGTTATATTTGTGAGATAGATTTTGAAAGGTTAGCATACGAAAAAATTGAAGTTACTCCATACTCCAAATATCCAAAATTAGAAAGAGATCTATCCTTGTTAAAGTCAAAAGATTTACCATTTTCTAAGATCAGAGATTCACTAAATGGACTTGAGATCGAAGAGTTGATAAGCTTTTATCCAATAGACCTTTATCAAAGCCAAGAGTTAGGAGATAAAGAGTCTATTACTATCAGGTTTGTTTTAGGATCTATGAAAAAGACTCTTGAAGAGTCTGAGATATCAACTGTGATGGATAAGATTTTAGATCATTTAAAGAGTTCGTTTGAAATGGAGTTAAGATGAGTTTTATTGAGGTAAAAAAGGCAAAATCTTTTGATATTGAAATCGACTCCATAGCAAGTGATAAGTCTATATCTCACAGATGTGCTATCTTCTCCCTGCTTAGTGATAAATCTTCAACTATCAAAAACTACCTAAAAGCAGAAGATACTATGAATACTCTAAAGATAGTAGAACTTCTAGGGGCAAAGGTAGAGCAGAGTGAAGAAGAGATAGTGATAACACCTCCAAAAAATATCAAAGAGCCTCCTCATGTGCTTGACTGTGGAAATTCTGGAACAGCAATGCGACTTTTTATGGGCTTTTTAAGTGCTAAAGAGGGCTTTTATGTATTGCATGGAGATAAATATCTAGCTAGCAGACCCATGCGAAGAATCGCAGACCCACTAAGAAAGATCGGTGCAAAAATAGACGGCAGAGTCAAAGGAAACCTCTCTCCAATAGCTATAAGAGGTTCTAAACTAGAAGGGTTTACATATAAGAGTCCTATCGCATCTGCACAAGTAAAATCGGCTATGATCTTAGCTGCTCTTCATGCAAAAGAGATGTCTGTTTATTCTGAACCATATCTTAGTCGAGATCATAGTGAAAGAATGCTTCTTGGTATGGGAGCTGAGATCATACAAGATAAAGATGCCATCAAAATTATGCCGATGCTTCAAGCTTTAAAACCTCTAAATATCACAGTTCCTTCAGATCCTTCTAGTGGATTTTTCTTTGCCATCGCTGCTGCTATAATCCCTAATTCAAGGGTGGTGATTCAAAATGTATCTATCAATCCCACTAGAATTGAAGCATATAAAGTGCTTCAAAAGATGGGAGCACATATAGATATCATAGAAAAAGATGACAAATATGAGCCTATCGGGGATATTGTGGTACAATATGGTACTTTAAAGGGTGTAGAAATTAGTGAAAATATCGCATGGTTAATCGATGAACTTCCAGCCCTTGCAATCGCTATGGCAGTTGCTAAGGGTAAGAGTGTGGTTAAGAATGCAAGTGAACTTCGAGTCAAAGAGAGCGATAGAATCACTTCAGTTGTAGAGAACTTAAACAGATGTGGCATAGAAGCAAAAGAGTATGAAGATGGATATGAGATAACTGGTGGTAAGTTTAAAGAAAACTGTCAAGTTGATAGCTATGGAGATCACCGAATAGCGATGAGTTTTTTAATCGCAGGTTTATTATCTGGTATGAAAGTAAATAGTAGCGAATGTATAGATACCTCATTTCCAAATTTTGTAGAGTTATTAAGTAAGATTAGCGAGGTTAAAAGTGGAGATTAAATTAGCAAAGAGTTACGGTTTTTGTTTTGGTGTAAAAAGAGCCATTGAGATAGCAGAAGAGTCAAAAGATGCAATCACCATGGGACCTCTCATTCACAACAAAGAGGAGATCAACCGTCTAAAAGAGAATTTTAGTGTCACTACTGCAAACGATATGAGTGAGATCAAAGATGAAAAAAGAGTGATTATCAGAACCCATGGAATCACAAAAGAGGATTTGGCAACTCTAGAAGCTAGCAACAAAGAGATCATAAATGCAACCTGCCCATTTGTGACTAAGCCTCAAGAAATTGTTCAAAATATGAGCGAAGAAGGTTACAAAATAGTCATTTTTGGAGATGAAAATCATCCTGAGGTAAAGGGTGTTAGAAGTTATGCAAAAAATGATGCTTTAGTGGTACTAGATGTTTGCGATCTTGAGGGTAAGTTCTTAGGACCAAAGGTCGCTATTGTCTCACAGACAACAAGAAAGATTTCCCAATTTCAAAAAATTGTTGATTTTTTGATAGAGAGAGTATCTGAAGTTAGGGTATTTAATACCATCTGCAATGCGACATTTGAGAATCAAGATGCTGCTAGAGAAATTGCAAAAGAGTCTGATATTGTGATAGTGATAGGCGGTAAGAACTCTTCTAATACCAAGCAACTCTTATCAATAGCACAAGAGTTCTGTTCTGATTCATATCTTGTAGAGAATGAAAAAGAGCTTGAAGCAAAGTGGTTTGAAGGTAAGGAAAAATGTGGAGTGACTGCGGGTGCTTCAACTCCTGATTGGATTATTAAAAAAGTTACAGCTAAAATAAGCCAACTTTCGCTATAATCGTGGAAATTTTGTAAAAATTAAATAAATTCAAGGAAGTTAGATGTTAAATGAGGCGAACAAAAAGGTTCAAAGTAAAAAAGAGATAGAGGCGATGGATCTTGGTGAGGAAGATATTGATTTTGCTTCTATGTTTGAAGAGTCAGTGAAGAAGGAGAAGAGCGGAGGTACTGTAGAGGGGACTATCGTCAAGATAAGAGATGACGAGAGCGGTGTTTTGGTTGATGTTGGCAAGAAGCAAGAGGGATTGTTGTGGAAGTCTGAGATCACTGATGAAAATGGTGAACTTATCTTTAAAGAGGGAGACAAGATCACTGTAGTATTGAGTGGCTACAGAAATGAAAGACCGATTGTTTCATATAAGAAAGCAGAAGCCGCTAAGAAAGTTGAAGAATTTTTAGCAAACTATAAAGATGGCGATGAACCTATCATAGAGGGTAAAATTATTGGCAAGAACAAAGGTGGTTATATCATCGAGGGTACTGGAGAGTATAATGGTGTAGAGTTTTTCTTACCAAGAAGTCAAGCTTACTTAAAAGAGAGTTCTGCAGTAAATGGAAAACAGATAGAAGCTAAGATTATTAAAGTCGATAAAGATAGCAAATCAATAGTCGTATCTAGAAAAGTTTTGATTGAGGCTGATAGAGCAAAACAAAAAGAGGTCATCGATAAACTTTTAGAAAATGATGATGTAGTAAGAGGTGTTATCAAAAAAATCACTAGCTATGGAATGTTTGTGGATGTTGGTGGTGTTGATGGACTTGTGCATTACAGTGAAATCTCTTACAAAGGACCAGTTAATCCATCAAAACTTTATAGTGAAGGTGAAGAGGTTGAAGTTAAAGCTATCGGTTATGATGAGAAGAAAAGACATCTTTCTCTATCAATCAAAGCAGCTACAGAAGATCCATGGGTTGATCTAAAAGATCAATTAGAAGAGGGAGATGCTGTAAGAGTGGTAGTTAGCAATATTGAACCTTATGGAGCTTTTGTTGATCTAGGAAATGACATTGAGGGATTTTTACATATCTCAGAAGTCTCTTGGGATAAAAATATAAAACACCCTAAAGATTATCTAAAAGAGGGTGATGAGATAGATGTTGAGATAGTAGAGATAGATTATGAAAACAGAAAATTAAGAGTAAGTCTTAAAAATCTTCTTCCAAAACCATTTGAGTCATTTTCAAAAGAGCATAGAAGTGGTGATGTAGTAACAGGTAAAGTGGCTACTATTACAAACTTTGGTGCATTTATCAATCTAGGTACGATAGATGGTCTTTTGCATAATGAAGATATCTCTTGGGAGAGAGGTGCAAAGGCAAGTGAACTTTTCAAAGAGGGCGATGAGGTAGAGGTTAAAATAATAAGAGTAGATCATGAAAATGAGAAAGTCTCTTTAAGCAAGAAAGCTCTAGAAGAGTCACCTATCGAGAAGTTTGCTGCTAATCATAAGGCTGGAGATATACTTAAGGCGAAAATTAGAGATATCAAAGAGTTTGGTGTATTTGTTCAGATTGATGATGGTGTTGATGCACTTATCAGACATGAAGATCTAGGTGAAAAGAAAGCTGAAGATCTAGAGATCGGTGAAGAGATAGAAGCTGCTATAGTCTTTATAGATACCCAGAAGGATAGAATTAGACTATCAGTTAAAAAAGTAGCAAGAATGGAAGAGAGAGCTGCTTTAAAAGAGTATAGTGATGATTCATCTACTACTTTAGGAGATGTTCTAGGAGACAAGCTTAAGTAGTAAAAATGAGTAGAGCTATACTGTACTCAACCTACTTTATTCTAACTTTAGGAGTGATATTGTCACTCCTTGTTTCATTTAAAATTATAAAAATAGATAAAAATTCAGATATAAATACTCAACAAGAAGATAGAATGGTCGATCTTAGAGATAGTGACCAAGAGATAGAACTTAAAAACAGTTGGTTAAATGAGGTTGGCAAAGAAAACAAGAAAAAGAGTTACATATTTGCACAAACTCAAATCGTCTTGGAGTTAAATTAAATACAAGGGCAGGGGACAATGCAGAAAAAGAGAATAATCGTTTGTGATACCATACATCAAAAAGGTTTAGATTTTTTAGCAAATCAAAATGATATCGAATATCTAGATGCTTCTAAAGAACCAAAAGATAAGCTTTTAGATATGATTGGTGATTTTGATGTGGCAATCACAAGAAGTTCTACAGATGTAGATGATAAGTTTTTAGAAAAAGCTACAAATCTAAAAGCAGTTGTAAGAGCAGGTGTTGGAGTCGATAATGTAGATATAGAAGGTTGTAGCAAAAAAGGTATCATTGTGATGAATGTACCTACTGCTAATACAATCGCAGCGGTTGAACTCACTATGGCACATATGCTTTCAACTGCTAGAAGTTTTCCAAATGCAAATAATCATCTAAAACTGCAGAGAGTTTGGAAAAGAGAAAAATGGTACGGAATAGAACTCAAAGATAAAAAGCTTGGAATTATAGGACTTGGAAATATAGGTAGTCGTGTCGCAAAGCGTGCTTTAGCTTTTGAGATGGATGTTATCGCTTATGATCCATACATTGATCCTAGCAAGGCTAGTGATTTGGGTGTTGAATATACTACTAATTTTGATGATATATTAGCTTGTGATTTTATCACTATTCATACTCCAAAAAATAGCGAAACTATTGATATGATAGGTTATGATGAGATAGCCAAGATGAAAGAAGGAGTAAGACTTATCAACTGTGCTAGAGGTGGTCTTTATAATGAAGATGCTCTTTATGAGGGATTAAAGAGTGGTAAAGTTGCATATGCTGGGATAGATGTATTTGTAAAAGAACCTGCAACTGATAACAAGCTTTTGGATTTGGAGAACATTTGTGTGACTCCTCACCTAGGTGCTAATACATTAGAATCTCAAGAGAAGATAGCAACCCAAGCAGCAGAACAAGCAGTCAGTGCTGCAAGAGGTACTAGCTATCCAAATGCTCTAAATCTACCTATTGTTGAGAGTGAAGTACCATCTTTTGTAAAACCATATTTGGAACTTGTACAAAAAATGGCTTATCTTGCCGCACAAATCAACAAAGGATATATCAAGTCTATCAAGCTAGAAGCTGAGGGTGAGATATCAAAGTTTTTAGACTCTTTGATGACTTTTGCAGTAGTAGGTGCTTTAAAAGAGTCTTTGGGTGAGAAGATAAACTATGTAAATGCTGAGTTTGTAGCCAAAGAAAAAGATATCGAGTTAATAAAAGAGGAAGTATCAAATCTAAGTGAATATAAGAATAAGATTCTTCTAAAATTGACCACAGATAAAAGAAGTATCTCTATTGGTGGAACTATTTTTTCTGATGATATCGAAAAGATTGTCAGTGTCGATAAAATTAAGCTTGATTTTAAACCAAAAGGGAAAATGGTCTTTTTCTCAAACAAAGATAAGCCTGGAGTGATTGCTGATATTAGTAAAATATTTAGTGATAATGATATAAATATCGCAGATTTTAGATTGGGTCGCGATGATAAAGGTGAAGCTTTGGCTGTTGTTTTGATAGATGATAACTTATCAAAAGATGTACTCGAAAAACTTCAAGCCCTTGAAGCATGTAATTGGGTTTCAATTGCCTCATTGTAGGTAGATTGGAACTATCTACAAAATTTTCCTAATCTTAAAAAAAATAATTTAAAATAATTTAAAAAAAGCCTCTTATTAAGTAGAATTAATATAAAATATCATCTATTGTTATTGCATATGTATGTATGGTAAAAAGGAGATTGATATGGGTAAATCCTTAGTATATTTGTTGTTATTTAGCTCTATCTTGTTTGCAGGTCAAAAAGATGGACTTAGAAGACTTCCGTTAGATGAAGCTCTTGCTATTGTTAAGGGACAAAATTTAGAGGTAGGTATTGCTGATTTTGACAGAAAGATTAATGAGTTGGGTGTCAAGATAGCAAATGGATATAATTTTGGTAAGCTTGATGCTACTTTGATGGGACTTAGATCAAATGATGCAGGAAATGTATTTGGTTTTAAGCTTCAAAGTAGAGAAGCAAATTTTGGAGATTTTGGTTTTAGTGAATTTTTAGGTGGTGTTGGAAGAGCCATTAAGATGAGTGATGGAAATTTCGCAAGATTTTCTCAAATGATGGGTGATCCAAAGATGGCAGGACAACTTCTCTCAACGACTCCAACAGATCTGAACAATCCAAAAGCTAGAAACCATTTTGATACAAAACTAGTATATATGTTGCCTATATTTACAGGATTTAAACTAAAAAATTATAAAGAAATAGCAGAAGATATGGTAGAAATGTCAAAATATGACAAGCAAAAAGTTGTCGCAGAGAAGCTTTTTCAAGTAGAAAAGGCTTACTATGA
>CAZYJF010000066.1:0-7577 GCA_964647715.1 uncultured Sulfurospirillum sp.
CCATTAACTACTACTGTATATTCTCCAGCCATATCCTTAGTTCCCCCTACTACTTTCATATCACTTTTTTTTCTAATATTTACTTCAGCCTCGCCCTTTAGAAACTTAATACCCTTATCTCCACAAGTAGCTACGATAAAGACATTTTCCTCTGTAATATCTAGATCATGTGCTTCAAGCATGGAAGTATAATGTTCTATAGATTTTTGAGGATCTTCATCAGCTATCTCCAATGCAGTTTTTGTGGTAGGAGCTAACTTTAAGAGCTTACTTGCAAGCTTTTTAATCTCAGGATCTGGCTCAACTGGAGTCTTTCCATAATATCCTAGAACCATTTTGCCATAACCTGTAGATATCTGATTCCATGGACCAAACATTACATTGGCATATGCTTGTTGCCAATAAAACTGAGAAACTGGAGTAACTGATGTACCGTAACCACCTTTTTCAACAACCTCTCTCATAGCTTTTATAATCTCGGTAAATTTATCCATATTTCCATTATCTCTTAGCATCTGTGTATTTGCTGTCAGTGCACCTCCAGGCATCGGAGAAAACGGAATAAGAGGAGAGACTTTAACAGCCTCCATAGGGACAAAATAATCACTCAAACAATCTTCTAAAACCTCTTCATACTTTAATACTTTTTCAAGGTCTAAACCACCAAGATCAAACTTAGTACCTTTTACTGCATGAAGAAGAGTCAAAATATCTGGTTGACTTGTACCACCACTCACAGGAGATACAGCTAGATCTATTCCATCAGCTCCAGCTTCAAGAGCAGCTAAATAACATGAGACACTAACACCTGCCGTCTCATGAGTGTGCAAACGAACAGGAACATTCTCAGGTAGTATTCTTTTTGCCATAGCGATAGTCTCGAAAACTTTATGAGGGCTGGATGTTCCGCTTGCATCTTTAAAGCATACTGAATCAAACTCAATCTCAGAATCTAGGATATTTTTTAGGGTTCTTTCATAAAATGCAACATCGTGAGCACCTTTGCAGCCAGGAGGTAAGTCCATCATAGTCACTACAACTTCATGATTTAAGCCGTGTCTTTTTATGGATTGACCAGAGTATTTTAAATTTTCCACATCATTAAGTGCATCAAAGTTTCTAATCGTGGTAGTTCCATGCTTTTTAAACAGTTTAGCATGTAGATCAATGATCTCTTTACTTGCAGTATCGAGCATCACTGTATTTACACCACGAGATAGAGTTTGTAGATTTGCTTCAGGTCCTACAACTTCTCTAAACTTATCCATCATATCAAATGCATTTTCATTTAGGTAAAAAAACAGAGATTGGAACCTAGCTCCTCCACCAAATTCAAAGTGACTAATTCCAGCCTCTTTTGCCGCTTCAACAGCCGGTAAGAAATCTTCTAATTTAACTCTTCCTCCAAAGACAGATTGAAAACCGTCTCTAAAAGTAGTATCCATTATATCTATTAACTTTTTTGCCATCAATGTCCTTATATTTAGACTTTTTCTACTTTTTTCTATACTCCGAAATAGCTGCAGTAATTGCAGCAACTATCATAGCATCTTCATCATTTTGATTCATTAAAACAGTTTGTGCAGATGAGGATTGATTATCTTTTGCCAAAGTAGAGTCTTGTTTTTCTGTATCAGAAAAATATTTTTGAATTATATACGCCTGAGCTTTTAAAATATAGATCATAAGGATGAGAAATAAAAAAACGGTAGTCATACCAAGCACCATAAACTTGATAGCCTCTGTCACCAAATTAACATCCATCGAAATTACCTTCATATTAGTTCGCTAATAAAAATAGTATCAAAAGATAAATTAAATAAAACTAATAATTTAATAAATCTCAAGATAAAAATTGCTCTAAATACTCTTTAACCTTTTTTTGACCCAATTTCCTTGAATAATCAAGTGCATTCATACCATTTTTATCCCTAGCTTCCATATCAGCTCCGCAATCTTTGATATATGAGATCAAGTTTAAGTTACCATAACAACAAGCTTGCATAAATGGTGTCATACCACTTTTTCTCTTTGTTGTATTTATATCCATTTTTAGTTCTTCTATTAGATACTTTATAACTTCAATATCACCAAAAACGACAGCTTCATCAAGTAAGCCAACTCCATCGTAAGTCATATACTCTTTATCTGCACCACTATCTATGAGTAACTTGATAATATCTACACTCACTCTTTTTCTAAGAGCAAAAAAGAGCAAAGGTGCATATTCATCTTCTGAAATCTCAACCTCTTGATTTGGATCTTCACCTTTTTTTAGAGCATCCTTAACCCCTAGATAATCATCATTTTCAATAGCTAAAACAATTTTTGACATAGTTCCCCTTTTACCGAGGTATTATAACATAAAAAAATATATGAGATTTAAATTTTAGAGAGTTTACTGTTTTAGAAGAAATCATCCTCTAAAACAGAAATAATTAATTACTTTAAAGTAGCGATATAATCAGCAACTGCCTTCATATCATCATCACTAAGACTTGATACTTGACCTTTCATTAAAGAACCCATACCGTGCTGGTTAAGTGTTCCTGCTTTATATCCTTGAAGTTTCTTTAGAGTTTCTGCAGCATCCACTCCAGCAATCACTGCCGACTTGTTTAATGCTTTTTTCTTACCATCTTGTCCATGACAACCTGCACATTTTGCAAAAATAGCCTTACCATCTGCACTCACTAGTGAAAATGCTCCTGCTACCATCAAACCTAAAATTATTTTTTTCATTGTTACATCCTTTATATGAAATTAATTAAAACTTTCTTAGCTACCACAGCTAGGAAAGAGTCCTGAGTCACTTGCGTACTCATATAAAAAGTCAAAGATATCCGGAAGCTCTTTATCACTAATAGTAGCTAAGTTTGGTTCAAGCTTTTTGAGTTCTAAGCCAAGTTTACCACTATCTTTTAACTCTTTCCACTCTTTTTGTTTATGTTTTGCAGCTAACTGGGCAATAGATACAGAACAACCACTACTTAGCTTCTTTTCTAAGATCTCCTGCCCGACATTTGGACTAGCATATGCAAAAGCTACAAAAATCAAAACCAAACTTAAAAACTTTCGCATAGTAAAAAACCTCCGTGTATCTTTGTAGAGATTATAGATGATATTTGTGAATAAATTGTGAAACTTAACTTTATATTTTAGTAAATTATTTTAATTTTCCAAAGACTTTATAGATATTCCAGTAGTAATCTATCGCCTTTTTAAGATCTTTATCACTTAAAACTGTAGGCTTTTTTAGACCAAATCTCCGAATATACTCTTTAGTCATAATTGAAGTATCTTTATTTGGCTTTTTAAGATAATCTATCAGAGCCAATTTTACTGCATTTTCACTACTATATTTGAGTAGATAATCAAAATAGATCTGTTTTAGATTGAATGACAACTGTTTATGACATGCCATGCAGTTATTTTCAAAAATATACTTTTTTGTACTATTTTTTGTATTTATACTCTTGGCATGGAGAAGTGTAGTTGAAAAAATAAGTATTGCTAAAAAATGTTTCATTTGAATTTAACCTTGATCTTTGTTCCCTCTTTTGGCTTTGATTTAACGCTGATATCTAAATGATACTCTTTTGCGATTTGAGATACTATGTTTAGCCCTATTCCAAAACCACCTACGCTATCATTAAATCTACTATATCTGTTAAAAATATTCTTAATTTCATCTTTACTCATACCAATTCCACTATCTTCAATCTCAAAGTAGTCATCTTCTAGAGTGATCTTTATTTTCCCACCCTTCTTGTTGTATTTGATAGCATTAGAGATAAGATTATCAATCACTCTAGTAATTTTATTTTTATCAATATTTAAAAAAACATCATTTTTTAAATTCAAATCACATGATAACTTTTTTTGTGAAGAGATAATTTTAAAAAACTCAGCTCTTTCTTTGATTAATTTAGTTAGATTTACCTTTTCATCTTTTGATATGAGTCTATTTTTTAGAGTCATGTAGGTTAGATCATTATAAATATTTGTGATAGTTCTTGCTGCTATATCTATCCTATTTAATTTTTTTAGATCTTTTTCGTCAAGATTTTCTTTGGAAAAAGTTTCAACATTTATCATAATTGCATTAACAGGAGTATTTAACTCATGAGTTGTGTCTTTTATAAATCTATCTAAAAGATATATAGACTCTCTCATAGGTCTTAATATGATCTTCAATAAAAAATAACCTGTAAAAAGTAAAAGTGCAAAAAGTAGTGCTCCATAAAAGAGTACTTTTTTTCTAAAAAAGTCAAGCCATCCTCGTTTATCATCAATCTCTATGACAAGATACATAGCTCCAAGATAGTATCTCTCTAAGAGTCGTACATAATGGATTTTATCCCCTACTACATAGATATTTTTATTTAGATCAACATTTTCCTCTTCTAAAGTAGAAAAGATCTTTTTGTGACTGCCATCATATATAGCTGATCTATACTTGTTGCTCCTAGGGTACTCTATACCATCATAAAAATTTTCATGAACATATCTTAACTTTGATATGAGATTATCTGAGTACTCTTTTAACTTGCTATTTTGTTCTTCTAGCATAAGCTCTTTTTGTAGATTATAATATATAACAGCACTAGAAAGGAGGATCATTAAAGCCATCAGAGAGTAGAGCAACAAGAAAGATATTAAAGTTTTTCTCTCACTTTGTTGTAAATTTGTAGCCTTGTTTTTTGAAGCTGACAATTCTCTCCTTTCCAATTAACTTTCTAAGATTTTTGATATAAGTTCTTAGTGAAGCTTCAGAGTAGTTCTCATCATAGTCCCAAATCCTATCATATATCCTCTCATGTGAGAGTATCTCATCTTGATGTTTTAGAAAAAATTTCAAGAGCTTTGACTCTTTTTTATTTAGTGTTTGGGTCTTTCCATCAATGATAAGTGCATTTTGATTGATGTCATAATGTATATTTTCATCGATCTCTATAAGATCAGAACTGTTTTTTTGAAAATATTCTCTTTTTAAAATATTTTGCATTCGAATTACTAACTCTTTTAACTCAAAAGGTTTTTTTATATAATCATCACCACCACTTTCATATCCCTCTTCAAGATCATCAACTGAATTTAATGAAGTGATAAAAATAGCCGGAGTTTGTATATCTCTAGATCTTGCCTCTTTTAGTAAATGAAATCCATTCATAGAAGGAACATTTACATCTAGCAAAAATATATCATAACACTTCTCATACATCTTATCCAGTGCTTCTTCACCATCTTCTAGCGAATCAACTTCATATCCAAGCTCTTCAAGATGTTCTGAAATTGTCTCATTTAATGTTATGTCATCCTCTAACAGTAGAACTCTTTTTTTAAGCATAAATCTCTCCACCTCTTTTTATATAGGAAGCTAATCTTGTAATCATAGCATATATTAGAATAGATTAGGTATAATATTGAATATATTCAATTACATTTAGAGGCTACTATTGAGAAGATCTGCATTTACACTTTTTGAGATGATAATAGTCGTAGCACTGATAGGAATCATATATTCGATAGTTTTAAGTAATTTCAATACAAAAAAGAGTGTTACAATTTACACTTTAAAAGATTTAAGAAAATCACTAATGCCATTTTGGCATAAAGGTAGAAAAGTTCAATTAGTTATCTATAATGAATGCCAAAAAGCAGCACTACTAATCAACGATGAAGTCAACAACTCCTACAAACCAAAAATAAAACTAGAGAGATTCAAAGATATTGAAGCTTACAAAGTTGATGAAACTGAACAATTAAAAAAAATAGAATTCCCACCAGTTGTAATCGATGATAAAGTACATAATACATGCTTTAACTTTAGTATCTTTAGAAATGGTGCAAATTCAAACTTTATTGTCAAACAAGATGAAAAGTACTATATTTTTTATCCATATTTTGAAGATGTAAATGAGAGTGAAGATGAAAGCGAAGCGATAGATATGTTTACACACAAAGAGTATAGAGGAGTTGATATTCATGAAGTCCAAGAGTAGTGGTTTTACACTAATAGAAGTCTTGATCTCAGTTACTATATTGGCAGTGGTTGCCACAGGTCTCTTACAAATAAGCCAAAATTCTAAAAAAAACTTTCAATTTCTAGTAGATAAAGCTAAATTTGAAACGATTGCTTCCATTCCATTTATGCATAATAATCCTAGATATCATAATAGTGATCCAAACCTATATGATCTAATCTCAGATAGTTATCCAAATTTAGACGACGACTTGGTCACATTTTTTAAAGATTATAAGATTCACTACATTCAAGAAGAGTTTGCTACATATTCTCCTTTAGGTGACTCAAATAACAGTGAAAGTAGTGATGAAGAAAATATCGATCTAACCATAATATACGATAAGATCATAGTTCAACACGAAAAAAGTAGCTCATTTATTTACAAGATCAACATTCCTCTTGGAGAACAAAAAAGTGAATAGAAAAGCATTCAGTCTTATTGAGTTGATAATATCTATAGCCTTACTATCTATCATCATATTTTTCCTATACTCAACTACTAGTTCATTACAAAAAAGAAATAAAATATTTAGTAAGAAAGAAGATAGTATTGAAAAGAACGAAAAGATACTCAATTTACTATATGACGATATTTTTGAATCAAATGAATTAAATATCAGTGGCAAGGAGTATAGTGTATTAAATCTTCAGACAAAAAGTTCAATATTTAATATTGAGTTTCCAAATGTTTCGTGGCTTGTCAGCAGAAACAACAATACACTTCTAAGATTCGAATCAAAGCTAAATTTTTCACAAATGAATGTAGATAACAACAGTTATTATCATATAAGTAAAGTAGCACAACAATGTGAAAAATTTTTGATATATCAATCAAAAGATAAAACAAAGATATTAATATACATAAAATTTCAAGACAAAGACCCAATCATATATGAAATACCAAAACCTCTAAATATCAAAAAAGTTCCAAAGAAGAAAAAGCCTCTAAAAGGAAAACAAAACCCTATCAATCCTCACATAAAAGTGAGGAAAAAACTTAATCATTAGAGATATCAATATCTTTATTATGAGTAATACTTGGTGCAAATACTCGCTTTATGGCACCTTTGATACCTGATTCTCTCTCTTCATACTCCCTCTCTGCTTCTTGCATAGACAACTCCCATCCTTGAGCAAATCCAGGAGCTTTTGCATTCATCTTTCTAATAGCTAGATCATAGATATTTAGCAACCTAATTTCATTTCTACCTGGTTTTTGACTAAGAGTTTTAACTGAAATTCTAAGATTTTCATTTTCACTTTTTAACTTTTGATTCTCTTCTTCAAGCTTCTTTGTACCATCTTGAGTAAGCTTCATCTGTCTTTGAAGATGATCTTTATATTCTTTTAACTCTTTTTTTAATGCAGATGTAGTAAAAAAACTTTTAATAGCATAGATAATCACACCTAAAACTAAACCTATACCCAATGATACTAAATCAATACTTCCCATATTTCTCTCCTTAAGATGGCACGCCCTACAGGAGTCGAACCTGTGACCTTTGGTACCGCAAACCAATGCTCTATCCAGCTGAGCTAAGGGCGCAAA
>CAZYJF010000067.1:0-7554 GCA_964647715.1 uncultured Sulfurospirillum sp.
ATTTTGTTCCTCTTGAGTTAAAGAGCAGATTTATATCTACACTCTTTAGCCAACTCTCAACCTTGTCACATCCAACCTGCTCTTTTTTGAAGTCTATAAACTCATACTCTATACCGTTTTCATTAAAGAACTTCAAAGCTTTTCTAACACTTCCACAAGTTTTGATACCATAAACTTTAATCATCATAAATTTCCTAGTTTTAATATTGTTTTCTATCTTGCAAAATTAAACTCAATTTTATTAATAAAAACTATTTTAGCATATCAAAATTTATTAGAATATACTTTAAAAATAACTATCTCTATCTTTATCTATTCTTACTTTTAGACAAAAAGTAACAACTTGTTATATTTTGTCATATTATTTTTACTATTTAAGATTTAATTAAATTATATTTTACTAGTATAGAGCTATATTAGATCATGAAGGTTAAAAGAAATGGGAACATTAAGTCAATTTGAAAATAATTCACTTCGTAAGTCATATCGTACATCCGTACCACTTTTTGTGATCATTGAAAATCAATACTACAGTGTAATCGACTGGTCTTTGAATGGATTAGCGATTGAAAATTTTCCAAAAAAATTGAGCTTAGATCAGGTAGTTGATTCTAAATTATTGATACAACTAGAAGAAGCAACTATCTCTATACCTGTATCATTACGATTGGTTTATAGTAAAGATAATAGATCAGGTTTTGAGTTTCAAAGGATTTCAGAGAAAAATAAGAAAGTTTTAAAGCGTTTTATCGAACATGCTATTGAAGGTAAATTGACTCAAACAAACAATCTGATCTCAATTTATGAAGAACCTGAAATCAAAACTCCTATTAATGCACCTATCAAACTTGAAGCACAGGAGTATAAAGAACTAAATCGTGCATTTCATGTTCAGTTTTTAAAATATTTACTATTTGCTCTTTTAGTTTTAGCAACACTTGGATTTTTGTTTTTTAGTCAACTTCGTTATAGCTATAAAGGGAGTGGAACAGTCGTAGGAAATTACCAAAAAATATATCCTAAAGTACAAGCTACTATAGAAAATATTTACTTCAAAGAGGGAGACTCCGTCAAACAAGGTGATATCTTGGCTCAATTTGATACACAAGATATAAGATATAAGATCACCCTACTTCAAACTGAAAAGAAGCAATTTATAGAGAATAAAAAACATCTATTAGCTAATGAAGAATTAATGTTTAACAAAGCAGGAAATAAAGCGATTCAAAGGTCTCTAACTCAGCAAATGAGAGAGTTAAAGAAGATGTATCAAAATGCTAAAGTGCAGTACAATAACCACCTAATTACATCTTTGGAATATAGCAAGATTAAGGGCAAATATTTAGATGCCAAACTAAAACTACAACAAAACAGGGTAAAAAATCTACAGTTCAAAAAGAGATTAGAGCAAAATTTTGACACAAACAGTGCAGAAAATTTTGACATCAAAATAGATCATGCAAAAGAGCTTCTTAAAGATTATAATCTATTTTCACCAGTAGCAGGAAAGATATACGAGATTTATGGGATACCTGGTGAAATAGCACAGATAAACAGACCTCTTCTTACTATCTGGACTAAAGATAGACCATTGATTGAAGTTAATATCCCACAATCAAAGATCTCCAAGATTGATGCAGATACAAAAGTTGATGTTATCGATCCTATAAACCATCAAACTTATACTGCAACAGTAATTAAAATCGGTAGTTTGGATGATGACAAATATACAAAGGTTGTACTTAAACCTATGGGCGACACTTCACAGTTAAAACCAAATCAGCGATTAGATGTTCTATTTAGGAGAACTTTCAAAAATGTCTTTTAGATATAAACCTAAAAATGCACTCCATTCTGTAGTGCATCCTATGATCATATACTCATCTATAGCATTAATCTTGATATATATGGTTTATCCTCAATTTTATCTCATCAAACATGAGGTTATCATTTCACTATCAATATTTGCTATATGGAGATATAGTTGGATGTTCTCAAATTACAGTAGAGCATTTATCTATAGCTTCTTTTTTTATCCGTCACTAAAGAAGAAGATTAAAAAACTTCCACACAGTGTAAAATATCCTAAAAATCTGTACTTTATGATCCCTTCTTACAAAGAGGATCAATGGGTTACTTTAGAGACATTTCAGTCAATCATATCGGAGATTGAGTCAATACCTTCTAAAGTGACGATAGTTGTTGCTACTGGAGGAGAGGAAGAGGATAGAATAATTCGACAAATATTTGAAGCTAACTCTATAGATAAAGATATCAAACTTATTTTTCAACATCAAAATCATGGAAAACGGATAGCCATGGGTCATGCACTCCGTTCTATAGCTAGACAATATAATAAGCTTGCCGAAGATGATCCAAATTCAGTTACTATCTTTATGGATGGTGATAGCTACATGGAAAAAGGAATGTTGCAAAAAATTCTTCCTTTTTTTGCACTTGAACACAAAATAGGTGCACTTACGACAAATGAAAAAGCCTTTATTCACTCAAAAAACAGATGGTATAAAGATTGGTTTAATCTAAAGTTTGGACAAAGACATATCATCTTCCAGTCACACTCTCTTTCAAAAAAAGTTTTAACCCTTACTGGACGGCTTTCAGCTTATAGAACTTCTATCGTGGTAGAGGAGGAGTTTATCTCCTTGGTTGAGAATGATATTTTACTCGATCCAATACACGGAAAATTTCGTTTTTTGATGGGCGATGACAAGAGTACTTGGTTTTATCTTCTCAAACATGGATGGAATATGCTCTATATCCCCGATGCTTTGTGTATATCGCTGGAGAGTAGAGATGGAAAATTTTTGGAATTGAGTCGGACACTACCGTACAGATGGTTTGGAAATACTTTGAGAAATAATTCAAGATCATTACAACTAGGTCCTTCAAGGGTGGGTTGGTATATCTGGTACACATTATTGGATCAAAGACTTATACAGTGGACCTCTTTGGTAGGGATCTGTAGTGCAATTATCTTGTCTATTTTTGTATCTCCCTATTACATGATTTTTTTCCTCATTTGGGTTATATTGGTTAGATTGTTTCAAATTTTTGTTATAGCACTTGGGGGTCATAGGGTTTCGTGGCGTTTTCCTCTTTTGATTGTCTATTCTCAATGGATCGGTGCTTGGATTAAGATCAAAGCTTTTTACAATCTATCAGATCAAAAATGGTCTAAAAATGGAGATGAACAAAAGATGGACAATAATAAAGATCATATAAAAAGCCCTCTTGTTTCATTGATGCCAAAGATCATGATGAGCACAAGTGTAGTAGCCTTTTTGTTGTTATTATTATTTTCACACCAAATTATCACAATCGATAGTTTCTATCTCACATCTTTTTTAAATAATTTTTCTAATAGTGGTCAACTTATAGCTTCTTCAACAGTTAAAAACAGCTCAAATGTGATTTATCTAGAAAAACTAGGTTTAAAAGAGGGTGGAAAAGATAATGCAAAAATCATCAACGATGCAATTAAAAATTATCACGGTAAAAATAGATTAGAACTTGTGTTACCCAAAGGAAAATTTGATTTCTATCATCCTATCAAAATAACAAAAAACAACATCTCCATAAAAGGTGCTTCACCAGAAGAGACTATACTCATTTCACACTTAAACTCAAAAGATAAAGCATTTATACAGATTGTAGGTGAGAAGAAAAAAAGGATAGGATATATAAGTAACACAATCTACAAAAATCAAGCTTTTTTTAAAATCGATACAGATAAGCCTATCAGTCACTACATAATGGTTCGAGAACCAAATGACAAAGAGTTTTTACAAAAGCTTGGAGCTAAAGTATGGAATAAAAAGTATCCTTATCTAAGACAAGAGATCGTAGAACTGTTTGATTATAACAAAGAGAAAAATAGTGTCTATATCAAAAAACCGTTTTTGACAGATTTTTCGGCTAGTAAGAGTGAAGTTATAGCCCTAGATCTTAGGTCTAATATTGAGCTTAAAGATTTTGGTATCAAACATATATCATCACTTGGTGATATCGATTTGGTTGAAAACAACTATACCAACTGCGATAAAAATGCATTTGTTCATATGATATATTGTGACTATGCTAGCAAATGCAATATTTCAAACATACATATACTACAAAGTGGTAGTCATGCTTTGTTACTTGAAAACTCTTATGGTATTTTAGTTGATCATATCTTTGTAAATGGCAGTTGGAACAAGGGTAAAAAAGGCAACGGTTATGTACGAGTCGCTAGAACTTATCACAGTGTGATAAGAGATAGTACCATAAAGAATATTCGCCATCTTACACTTCAATGGAGTTCATGTGGAAATCATCTGTATAACTTAAATATGGGTGTAGATATCAACCTACATGGTGGTTTTGCACATGAGAACATCATAGATCATATTAATTTTGATATCCCTAAATCACACCATTGGAATCCGATACAGCATTGTCCAAACAATGCAAAGTGGGCACCACCTGATGGGAAAAATATCATCAAGTACGAAACATTCAATTTTACAAAAAGGAGTAAAAAATTAAAATGAAAAGATTATTATTGATTAGTTTATCGCTTTCTAGTTTATTGGTTGCATCAAGCCTTAATGCTAAAAATTTCAATACTAGAATTACCTCGCTATATAGCATTGATAGAATGTTTTTTGGGCATAATCCACAGTTTGTTGATATCATGAGAAATAGCGATATACAAACACTAGCAAAAATAGAAGAAGAGAAGTACAAAGCACTCAGTAACTACAAAAAAGAGCACTCTTATAGTGGTTTGAAAGTCAAATTCAATGCCGACACAGAGCTAAATCATCATCGAGGTGGCTATGACACAAAACTCTCTTGGGATCTTCTAAGTGGTGGATATCTAGGCTATCAAAAAGATGCTCAAAGAGATGTTGTAAAAGAGGAGATTGAACTAAACGGTCTTTTTCTTGATACAAAAACAGACTTTATGAAAGTCGCTATATCAGAGATTGATACTATTGAAGAATCGATTCTCTATCACTATATGAGATTAAGAGCAGGATTCTTAAAAAATGTAGTAATGAAAGAGAAAAAGAGAGTATCAAAAGGAGTTCTTTCTATCCAATCCTATGAAGAGTTGAACAATATCTACAAAAAAGTAAACAATACAATCAGTTACTATAGATCTTTTCAACCTGAGACTTTTGATATAGGATACAGATCTTTTATAAAAGATATAGAACATTTTCCATTAAATGATTTGAAAACATTAACAAATTATGCACTAGTACATGATAAAACATTAAAATCACTTCAACTGCAAGTCAAAAATGAGTCATCATTGGGTAGAAAATGGGAAGATCGTGTTCGTGCAAATGTATATGTAGATAGACAAAAATATACTTTTTTGGATCGAAAAGATACGAAACTAGGTTTCAATCTGAGTCTTCCACTTGATACTCCAAGAGATAAAAATGATCTTGGTAAAGTAAAAATGGCACTTTACAACCAGAAACTAAAAAGTAGAAAAGAACTTTTGAAAAAAAACATATCTTACATATATACAAAAGTCAATTATCACAAAAATAAAATAGTATCATTAAAAAATGAGATCAGGTATTATCGAAGTCAACTAAGACACTTAAATCTAAAAAGCAAACACCCAATCCTCTCTGATGAGTTTGACCCTATCAAAGAGAGTGCTCTAAAATATCTACATATCATTGATGTAGATCAAAGTATTTGGCAAGAAAGATGTGAGATCATTAAAAACTATATCACTTTACAATATCTAACAGGCATAAAAATTTTGTAAGTGATATTGTCTATTTTCTAATAACACTTGATCCAACCATCGACAAAAGCACATAGAATATAAAGAAGTAGATACCAGTTTCAAGCTTTAAAAGTGTGTGGATGTCTTGTTTGGTGGAGAAAAAGACTACCAAAAGTGCGACGATAAAGACATCTGCCATCGACCATTTTCCGATTTTGTTGATAAAAGAGATGAGCTTTTCTCCCTTGTGAGTCTCTTTTAAAAATCCATAAACAAGAAGTACTATCGATTTGAAAAAAGGTATCAAGACTGAAAACATAAGCACCAAAAATGAGATGAGATAATTCTTTTGATGAAAAAGTTTCTCTATTGTCGTTAGGATACTTTTTGACTCAAACGAGAGTGTCACTTCTCCAAGAATAGGTAGCGACTTATAGACCATCATCGTAACAAGAGGTGATAAAAGAGCAAAAATCAGAGCAATCATAGAAGATAGAGCCAAGTAGATGATTAAAAAATCACGATCTAACAATAAAAATACCAACAAAAACAGGGCTGTCATTCCAAAGAAATAGTAACTATACTCTTTTGAAGCACTCTCTAGGAGCTTTGCTCTATCTATAAGTAAGTCTATTTTTTGTTTGTCTTGTGAGTAACTATCCAAAAGACCAATCGATAATTTCTCAACAATTTGATCTAACTTTGAGTGCAGTGTTTCATCCATGCCTCTGTTTTGACTCAACTCTTTTTGGATGGATATATAACTATTTGAATTTTGATAAGCTTTATAAGCAAAAAAAGATGATATAAAGATCACTATCAAAAGTAGAAGTGATAGTAGAGCATTTCTCATATAGCTCCTTAGTAGATCGTCTGGGAAGTTCTCCCAAACGAAAGAATATAAAAGATTATCTTTTTGAGAATTGTGGGCTTCTTCTTGCCTTTCTCTTTCCGTATTTCTTTCTCTCGACTACTCTTGAGTCTCTTGTAAGTAAACCTTCTGGTTTCAAGATCGCTCTAAAGTTAGTATCATAAAGTGATAAAGCTTTTGATATACCGTGTCTTAGTGCATCAGCTTGAGCAGAAAATCCTCCACCCATTGTAACTGCTACGATATCAACTGCTTGATCTTGCTTTGTTAGGTGAAGAGGTTGCATAACTCTCTTTTTGACAAGATCAAGACCACCAAGCCACTCGTCCAATGTTTGACCGTTGATAGCCATCTTACCACTTCCTGGTTTCAACCAAACTTTTGCTATGGCTGTTTTTCTTTTTCCTGTTGCATATACTTTTGACATTATTTACTACCTTTATTTACTTGTGCTGTGTGTGGGTGCTCACTACCTGCATAAACTTTTAACTTCTTTAGCATCTCTTTTCCAAGCTTTGTCTTTGGAAGCATACCTCTTGCTCCTAACTTAAAGAGTTTCGCTGGGTTTTCAGCCAAAAGCTCTCCAAACTTCTTACTCTTTGTACTACCAAAGTATCCTGAGTGTGTATGATATAGTTTATCATCAAGTTTAGCACCAGTAACTTCAACTTTATCAGCATTGATAATCACTACAAAATCACCACAATCTACATGCGGAGTATAACTAGGCTTGTGCTTTCCTCTTAGAAGTGTAGCCACTTCAGTCAAAACACGACCAAACTTCTTACCGCTAGCATCTATAACATGCCACTCTCTCTCAACTTCATTGGCTTTAGCCATCTTTGTAAATTTCATCTTTGAAACCTTTCTTTTAAATGAGCGGTGAGTTTAGTGTAGTTTTACTTAAAAAACACTTAATTTAAGTAAA
>CAZYJF010000068.1:0-7529 GCA_964647715.1 uncultured Sulfurospirillum sp.
CAAAAACTTGCTTGATTACGGATTAGCCATTGGTATTAGTGCTCTTATCTTTTTTATCATAGCAAACTCATTTGATATCGTGATGATTGATCTAAATGGCATCAAGCAGAGCATTACTCTACCATCGGTTATCTTTACACTCTTTGAGAATGGCTACTTTGTTGTAGGACTCTTTTGTCTTTTTGTGATACTTATACTACCTTTTACTTTGTTGATTATCTATATCTGGCTTATATACCTAATGAAAATAAAAAAAGATGAAGAGCTTGTAGAAAAGCTTCTAATACTCCTTGCAAAACTTCTACCTTGGAATATGATAGAGATCTTTCTTATCTCGATCTTTGTCGCATTAGTCAAACTAATCGGCTATGCCCAAATCCACTTTGGTGTATCTATCTGGGCATTGATGATTTTTGTGGGCTTTGATCTTTACCTCTCAAAGAGTATATCCATAGATGAGCTTTGGAGAGCCAAAGAGAGAGTCTTTAGAGGTAAAAATGTCTAAATATATAAGATGCCCAATCTGCGAAGCAGTAAATATAGACACTGGTTCTCATATCATCTGTCGCAGATGCAAACAAAGAGTATATAAAGATAAAAACCAAAGCTTTCAAGCAAGCTTGGCATACCTTATCACTGCTATTATCTTATATATCCCTGCAAACTTATACCCTATGCTTAGCACCCAAACCTTTGGAGAAAAGAGTACAAACACCATCATAGGAGGGGTGATCTCGCTGTGGGAACATGGATCATATCCTATCGCTTTGATTATACTCTTTGCCTCTGTCTTTGTTCCAATACTTAAGTTTATACTGATAGGATACCTTTTAATATCGGCAAATCGTTCAAAACACAATCAAGATATAGATAAGCATAAGCTATTTTATATCACAGAGATTATCGGTCCTTGGTCTATGATAGATGTCTTTGTTGTCGCTATTTTGGGGGCTTTGGTTCATCTTTCTATCGTATCGATTGAGCCAGGACCCGCTGCCACGGCATTTGCATTGATGGTGTTTTTTACTTTGCTATCGGCTATTTCGTTTGATACAAGACTCATTTGGGAGGAAGAAAATGAGAGATGATAATATACCAGAAGTAAGAGAGAGTGATAAATTTCAACTTTTTACTTCCATATGGATCGTACCAATTATCGCCTTGATAGTCGCTCTTTGGCTTGCTTGGCAATACTTTAGCCAGTTAGGACCTAGCGTAAATGTGATCTTCAAATCAAGTGGGGGATTAAAAGCAGGAGAGTCTCAAGTTAAGATGAGAGATGTACCAATCGGTGTGGTAAAAGATATAAAGCTTCTTGATGACAAAAGAGTTCTAGTCAAACTAAGACTAAACAAAGAGAGTAAAAAATACCTAAATAAAACCACTAAATTTTGGATAGCAAGACCGCAGATCAACACAAAAGGGATCAGTGGATTAGATACCTTGATGAGTGGACCTTATATCGCAATGTACGGCAAAATAGGTGAAGGGGATGAAAGAAACTTCGTAGGCTTGGAAGAGCCCTACATCGACAAAGATGAAACACCAGGGAAAAGATTCTACCTTGCTGCCCCAAACAGCAGGGATCTAAGTACTGGAGCAAATGTATATTACAGGAAGCTAAATGTAGGAACTTTAGAGAGCCTCAAACTCTCAAAAGATGGACAAAAAGTCAATTTTACCGTCTTTATCAAAGAACCATACACAAAGTTTGTGACAAAACAGACACAATTTTACAGGACAAACAACCTAAGCCTAGACTTCTCAGCCTCAACCTTCAAGATCAATGTCGCACCTCTTTCAAATCTCCTTAGCGGTGGAATAGCATTTTCTACCACCAACAAAAGTGTCAGGGATGACAAGCTAAGTGACAATTATGTATTTATGCTTTATGATGATTATGCAGAAGCTAGACAGAAAGTTATAGGTTTTGGAGGGGAAGCATTTGATACATTTGAATTCCAATTTGCTGAACCTATAGGGCACCTTGAGATTGGAGCACCGATAGAGTTTTATGGTTTTGAAGTTGGTCATGTAGTAAATATAGAATCAGATTTTGATAGCAATAAAAGTGTGATAAGATCAATCATCATAGGTGTTATTGATACCTCTGTCTTTATCGATCTCAAAAAAGGAGTAAGTGCTGAGGAAAACCTCAAAAAAGCAGTTGCCAAAGGCTTAAAAGCAAGACTTGCAACAAGCAATCCAATAACAAGAACCCAATACATAGAACTAGCCATCGACAAAAAAGGCAAACCAGGTAAAATAATACCAACAAGAAAATATGCGATATTCCCGACAATGCACAGCAACTTTGATGGCTTGATGGATAAACTATCTGAATTTGTGGATAAACTAAACAAGCTTGAACTAAACAAACTCTTAAATTCAGTAAATTCACTAGTAGATAAGAGTAATCCAAAAGTCCAAACACTTCTTGAAAACTTGAACAAAACAGTTCTAAATATCAATAAACTAAGCTCATCAAAAAGTACGAGAAATCTACCAAGAAAGCTAAACCTTACACTAAATAATCTCTCAAGAACACTAAAAGATATCAACCTTCTACTTGAAGGAGACAGTTCGACATCTATCCTCTCAGCCGAGATAAACACGATGTTAAGAGAGCTTACAAATATGTCAAGATCAGTCCAAAGACTCACAAACAAACTGGACAAAAAACCAAATGCACTAATATTCGGAGATGATTGATGAAAATTTTTATAACTATACTAATAGCAGTGATTTTTAGCGGATGCTCTATCAAGTCAAAAAGCTACTATCTTTTGGAGGGGGATAAACAGATAGTAGAAGTTCACCCAAGCTCTATATCAGTCGGAGTAAAAAAGATAGAACTTCCAAAATACTTCAGTCAAAATAGTCTAGCTATCAAAGAAGGAGAGCATAAGATCGTATTCATCCAAGATGCCAACTGGGTAAGCGATATGGATGAGCAGTTAACTTCAGTCTTGATAGCTTACCTAAAGAGATATTTTAACTCCACCAAAATCTACTACTACCCTTGGGAAGCAAAGGGTAAGATAAACAAGATTTTAAGTATCAGAGTAGAAAACTTTATCTATGAAAACGGATATGTCGTACTAGAAGCATCTTGGGAGATAAAAGAGGGAAGACAAAGCCGAGCAAAGTTTTTCAAAACCCAAGTCAAATCAAAAAACAAGAATGACGATATAGTAAAAGCGATGGACAAAGCATTTGGCGAGTTAGAAAAACAAATCGCAAGGAGCCTGCAATCAGCAAGATAGAAGAGTTTTTCAAAAATCTAAATGGGGGATCTATCCTCTTTCTTGGAAAGTTGAAAAATCTAACTATTGAGGAGATTGAGCCATTTTTAGAAGAGTTTAATCTCAAAATCACCAAAGTGTTAGATGAAAGTGTAAAAGCAGTAATCGAAAGCACGATGATCCACCCACTCGAAGAAGAGGTATCTTATGAAGCCTACAAAAAAGGCATAAAGAGTTTTAAACTAGAAGAGTTTGAAGCCTTTTACACCAAAAACATATCTCCAAACTCTCTTTTGATGTCACTCAAACTCTCAAACAATCAAGACAAGATAGTAAGAACTCTAAAAAACGAATCACTAGAAGACTCCTTATACCTAAAAGTGCTAAAACTCTACGACTGGATGGGCGAGGGGATATATGACAACGATGAGAACAGAGATGTAACACTCACCTTTATAAAGAGATTTTTCAAAGTAGATCACTTCCTTGATCCTGCTACCATCTACTCTCCAATCACCTTTGCAAACATCATATCAGACTCAAAAAATCCTGATCTGCTTGATACTGTTTTATCGCTACCAAACTATGAGTTCAAGGTAAGCAAAAGTGAATTTAAAAGAGCCAAAAACATAAGAGAACTTGTAGCCAATAATCCTCATGCAAATGAGCAAACCCTAAAAAGACTCCTAAATCTAATGAGCGAAGATATAGACTACTTTTTAGCTCAAAACCCCTCCATCACTCCACAGATGCAAAAGGATATCTTCCAAAGAGCAAAGAAAGAGAATCTCACAATGCTCTCAATCAACGAAAATCTAAGCGATGAAATTTTTGAAAAACTACTAAAAGATGATGAGATAGCCCCTACTTTGTTAGCATTTGCCAAGATAGACAGAAAAAGATACTCCCTAGCCAAAAATGAGCCCCACTTTTTCAACATAGCCCAAAATGAAACGATAGAAGAGTTTATAGATGATCTAATTGATATAAATGATGAAAAGATAGATTTTCTACTAGCCTCAAATCCTATCACTCCAACAACTACCCTAAAACTTTTATACGATAGACACAAAGAAAAGATAGCTAGCCCCATCTCATCAAATCCAAATCTCTCAAATGAGCTAATACAAAAACTCTACCTTCTTCAGCAAAAGGAGGTCGATCTAAACTTGGCACAAAACAGATCCACTCCAAAAGAGATCTTAGAGGAGTATTTTAAAAGACAAGATCACGATCTAAACCTATCCTTAGCACTAAACAGCTCCACCCCACTTGCCCTACTCCAACAACTCCAACTAGACAACAGAATGATGAACAATCTCTCAAAAAATGAGACTTTTACGAAAAATATTCTCAATGGACTGGGGATATGATAAAATTTGCTATAATGTTTTAAGCTTTAAAAGAAGGAGATTACTATGCAAACAGTTACTATCAATATTCAAGATGAATCTCTCGCTGAAAAAGTATTGTGGATTTTAGAACACTTCAAAAATGACGGCTTGGAAATAGTCTCAAAAGAGGATATTGACGATCTAAAACTCTTAAAGAAGACAAGAGAAGAAGAGAGCATTCCCTTTGAAGAGTACCTCAAAAATGAAAATTGAGATCAGAAAAAGTGCTATCAAGGATCTCAAGAAAATTCCCCAACCATTCAAATCCAAAATTGAAAACTCTATCATAAAACTCAAAGATTTTCCAGATATTCCCAATATAAAAAAGCTTACAAATTTTGAACCTGCATACAGACTAAGAGTTGGTGATTATAGAATTTTATTTGATATAGTTGGAGAAAAAATTGTTATCGGTAGAGTTTTACACAGACAAAACAGCTACTAAAAGTTCAAATGAGATAAATTAGGTATGATTTATGCTACAATTTTAAAATGAAAGCAAGAGATTTAAAACTGACTGTAAAAAAATTGGCTCTATCAAAAGTGCCTCTTTTTATCTGGGGGAGTCCAGGGATTGGAAAATCCTCTATCGTCAAACAGGTTGCAGATGAGTTAGGGGTCGATTTTTTGGATCTTAGACTCACACTGATGGATCCAACTGATCTAAAAGGTATTCCATTTTTTGACAAAGATTCCAAAAAGGCGGTATGGGCGAGTCCTAGCTTTTTGCCTAGCGTCCCTACCTCAAAAGGGATACTCTTTTTGGATGAGATAAACTCAGCCCCACCATCAGTACAAGCTTCGGCATATCAGCTGATCTTAGATAGAAAAGTAGGAGAGTATGAACTTCCAAAAGATTGGAGCATCGTAGCAGCGGGGAATAATGAGAGCGACAGAGGTGTAGTTTACAGAATGGCATCTCCTTTGGCAAACAGATTTGTGCATATCGATATGGAAGTTAGCTTTGAGGATTGGAAAGCTTGGGCCTTTGAGAGGGGGATCAGTGATGAAGTTATCGGTTTTTTAAGCTACAAACAAGAGTATCTGTTTAGATTTGATCCAAACCTCAACGAAAAGGCATTTGCCACACCAAGGAGTTGGGAGTATGTGCATCGCCTCTTAAACTCCCAACTTGGCGATCTTCAACTATTTGAGACGATAAAAGGAGCAGTTGGAACTGAGGTGGCTACTGAGTTTTTCTCCTTTAAAAAGGTACTTTTGAAACTGCCTTCAATCGAGGATATTTTGGATGGAAAATTAAAAGAGATAGATGATGACCCACAGCTTCTCTTCGCACTCATTAGCTCGATAGTCAGCCATCTTTTAAGAGACTCAGATCCTATGAAAATAACAAATGCACTAAAGTTCTCCTACTCACTACCTAGTGAATTTGCCGTGATGCTGGCAAAAGATCTTGAGCAAAATGGAATCAATTTGCAAAAAAGCAGTGAGTGGGAAAACTGGGTTGAAAACTTCTCACATCTGCTATGAAAGAAAAAAGAAGATTAGAACAGGCAAAAGCAAAGCTGATGCTAACTTACCCATTTTTTGGGGCACTCTCCACCACTTTGGAGATAGAAAAATCTGATGATATAGAGTCAATCTCTACAAAAGATAACAAACTTCTTTTTAATGATGAATATATCGACACTCTAAATGATGATGAACTCTCCTTTATCCTAGCAAATGCATCTTTGCATCAAAACAGTATCTACAAAAAAAGAGGAGCAAAAAAGATAGATTGGCTATGGGATTTAGCGGTGGACTACACCATAAACTCTATCCTTGTAGCCAATGACCTTACCCTTCCTCCAAAACTAAACTACGACAGCCACTATGATGATATGTATGCAGAGGAGATCTACGAGGATCTAAAATCCAAGATCAAAGACCTAAAAGATCAAGAAGAAGATCAAAACCACAAAGCTCAAAATGAAAAACTTCTCGATGATCTAATAGACCAAATCATCCAAAAACACAAAGACTCCCTGCCAAGGGGAATCGAACGACTAGTAGAGCTTAAATCACCACCCAAACTTGACTGGAAAGCCCTGCTTTATAGATATATCAACAATTTTCTAGTGAGTGATTTTCGCTTTAACCCTCCAAACAAAAAATTTCTCTACCAAAATATCGCACTTCCTAGAGTCTATGGGGAGAGCTTGGAGATTGCAGTCGCCATCGATACCTCTGCATCCATAGATGAGGAGCTTTTGGAGCTCTTTTTGAGTGAGTTTAGTGCGATTATGCAGTCGTTTGATAGTTGTGAAATCCTCTTTATCGAGTGCGATGAGAAGATAAGAAGTGTTCGCAAACTTTATGCTTCTGATGATCTAACTGCCTCATTAAAAGGTGGTGGAGGAACCGATTTTCGACCTGTATTTGACTACCTGCAAAGAGAGCTTTGTGATCTTAAAACCCTCATATACTTTACTGATGGCGAGGGTATATATCCAGATTTTATGCCACAAATCGAAACACTTTGGATCATGCCAAATGAAAAAAAGCCCCCTTTTGGAGAAGTTATATCTATCTCTATGCATTAGTACAAGCTATTGCCGATCTATAAATAACTATGATATTTAGTTAAATAATCCTCAAAGTTTAGGGAGAGATTTATGATAGATTTAAATTCAATTGCTTCACAGCTTGGCTTCGAACTAGAAGATATCCAAATGCTAGTAGAAATGTTTATAGATAGCTCAAAAGGCTCACTTCAAGAGATGGAAAGTGCACTAACAAATAACGATCTTAAGCAACTATCTGCTCATGCTCACTCTATCAAGGGAAGTGCTGCAAACTTAACGCTTGAAGAGATTTCAGATATAGCTTTGAGCATCGAAGAGTCTGCAAATAATCAGAGTGATTTTGATTACCAAGAAGCTGTATC
>CAZYJF010000069.1:0-7424 GCA_964647715.1 uncultured Sulfurospirillum sp.
TTTGATAAGTTCATAAGGTGTATCCTCATCAAAAATCACCACAAAATCCACACTAGAAAGTCCACTCAAAACAACTGCTCTGTCATCTTGGGTATTAATTGGTCGAGATTCACCTTTTAATCTTCGTACAGACTCATCACTATTTAACCCCAGCACCAAAACATCACCAAAGCTCTTTGCTTTTTGAAGATAACTAACATGTCCGGCATGAAGTATATCAAAACAGCCGTTGGTAAAGACGACTCTTTTTTCTTTTGGCAAAATCTCAAGAAGCTCATCAAGCGAGACAATCTTTTTTGATAGGTCATCTTTTTGAACTCTTTTTATCTCATAAAGAGTTGCCGTTGCACTTCCTACTTTTGATACCACCACCGCAGCCGCCGCATTTGCAAAATCCACCGCATCTTCTAAGCTCTCCCCCTTAGATAGTGCAAATGCCAAAGATGCCAGAACTGTATCACCAGCACCTGTGACATCATAAACCTCTTTGGCAACGGTAGGGGAGATTTTAAGACTCTCATCAAAAAAGGCAATTCCATCTTGAGAAAGTGTAATAAGTGAAAATTCAAGATCAAGCTCATCTTTTAATCTCTTAAGTGCCTTAGTAAGTGTAGATTCATCCTCTATCCGCATCCCCAAAGCTTCCACAGCCTCTTTTTTGTTTGGAGTTAAAAGAGTCGCCCCCTTATATTTGCTAAAATCACTCCCTTTTGGGTCAACCAAAACCATCTTGCCTCTACTTTTTGCAAGATTTATCAACTCTTTTGTCAGATATGGACTCAAAACCCCTTTATCATAGTCTGAAAGAAGCAGTAGATCATAAAAATCGATAACTATCTTTACTCTTTTTAGTATTTCATCGCTTAGTTCATCATCAATTTTCTCTTTTTGCTCCTTGTCAACTCTTACTATCTGCTGATTTAGAGCAACGATTCTACTCTTTTTGGTCGTTCTTCTGCCCTTATTGACGATCAATCCCTCTTTAACCACACCTTTTTGACCAAGCAGGTTTGAGATAATCTCACCCTCTTTATCATCTCCTATTACAGAACATACTCCAGCACGAGCTCCCAAAGAGATGAGATTGTTTAGCACATTTCCAGCACCTCCTAGGAGATTCTCCTCCCTCTTGACATCAATCACCTGCACGGGAGCTTCAGGAGATATCCTATCACATCCACCCCACAGATAGTGATCTATCATCAGATCACCAACCACTAAAATATTTGGAACTTTACTCACAGAAGATTCCTTATATTAACCGCTAGATATAAGATCACAAAATTGAGGATAAAAATAATCATCGATGTTCCACGAGCTAAAATTTTCTCTTTTTTACTCTTCTCTCTTCCATTTGCTTCCATAGATACTCTAAAGTGAACAAGAGTAGCTATAGAGATAACAAAAACAAGAGCTATTTTGATATGCATCCAGTATCCAAGAGTATGAGAGAAGCGATCTGGCATATCATGAAAGCCATTGGCTAAATACATATATGATCCAGTGATCAACAAAATAGCAAGAACAACAGACTCAAAATAGCCATAAATTGGTCCTATATGATAATAGACCACCTTTTGAGCCTCTTTATCTTTGATGCTGATCCCAAAAACAAAAAGAAGAACAGAACCACCTATCCAAGTAGCAGCAGAGACAAGATGAAGATAGAGCATAAATTGGTACATCTATCAGTTTTCAACCTCATACAACTCTTTGAACAAAAATGCCTCTATCACATCATCGACACTTCTTTGAACAGGTGCCTCAAGAACAGGAATCGACTGCTCCTTAAAGGGCCACACATACTCATTCTTACTCACAACAATCACACAGTCAAAAAACTCATCAATTTTCTGCCAATCATCATAAAAATCAACACCTCTAACTTTACCCTCTTCCAAGCTAAACAGCCCCCATGTTTTAGCTTCATCGATCTTACAAAGCTTTGCATCATCCAACTCTTTTGAATCAAGTGGCATCAATATAAGCATCTTCTCTCCTAACTTGCATACTGCATAATTTGTGACAATAGTATGATAATAATCACCAATAAAAATGGAAACTTATGACTCTTAAAAACAAGAGGTTGGATCCCAAAAAAGACTTGAAGCACACCTCTAAGTCCTAACCATCCACCCAAAAATGCCTTTAATAAAAGAACTTTTTGAAAGCCACTAAGTCCATCCTCCCCAATCTCTCCAAAGACTTGAGAAAAAAGATAGATCCCACTAACAACAGCTACTATCAAAGCCTTTGGAACTACTTTTCTAACATGCTCCATGATAGATTCTCTACACTTTTTACTCTCATCCTTATCCAAGCTTTTTCCCATCTTCGCCATAAAAAGATTGTCAGTAAACAAAAATCCACCATAGATCATCACTGCAAAAATATGAATGATATGAACTATCAAATAACTCAAACTTAACCCCTTTTGAAAAAATCTACCATCACGATATCCATAGCCTTGATATGCTGATCTAGCCATGGTAAAAACTCATATTTTAAAAAATCCTCCAAATCCCACCTATCATGTGAGCTTTGCCAATTAAGAAGTTTATATCTTGCATCATTTAAGACTTTGTAGTGTTCACCTTTATGAAGAGTTTTGAAGTTATACCCCTCATGCTCATCCATCAAAGCCTCTTCATGCTCAAAGTGCTTTGTCATATGAGTGATAAACTTTTCAAATAGATTAGTTACACTCTCATCGCTTCCACTCTTTAGTGCCTCTAAGACCTCTTCTAAAAGCAGAGCCTCTTCTTTATGGATATGGTCTATACTCTCATCGCCTGTTTTTGGTATATCTTTGCTCATAGTGCCTCTTGAATTTTAAATATCTCTTCGATTACTTGATCTAACTCTTCAAATCCAAGCATATTTGCTCCATCACTTAAGGCAATGCTAGGATCATAATGGGTCTCAAAGAAAAAGCCATCAACTCCCACAGCAGCGGCGGCTCTTGATAGTGGTCTCACATACTCACGATTTCCACTACTTTTACCATCTCCAGCTCCTGGAAGTTGCACAGAGTGAGTCGCATCGAAAATCACAGGAGCAAACTCTCTCATGATCACAAGAGATCTCATATCGACCACGAGATTGCCATATCCAAAGCTACTACCTCTTTCAGTTAGCCACACTCCACTCTTTTTGGATTGCTCATACTTTGCACTTTCAACTCCCCTACTCTCTAAAACCTTTAAAGCTGAAAACTTCATATCATTTGGGTTCATAAACTGACCCTTTTTGATATTCACAATTGCTTTGGTTTTGGCACTCTTTACAAGCAGATCAGTCTGACGACACAAAAATGCAGGGATTTGAATCACATCGACCACATCTGCTACCTCATCCACCTGCCACGATTCATGCACATCGCTTAGTAGCTTCATCCCAAACTCATTTTTGATGGATTCAAGCATCTTTAAGCCTTGATGAAGTCCAGGACCTCTATAACTCTTTAGTGCCGTCCTGTTTGCCTTATCAAAACTCGCTTTAAAGTAAAAATCCACCCTGCTATCTTCTTGATATTTGCTTAAATGCGAAGCTATCTTTTTTAACTGATCTTGGCTCTCTATGACACAAGGTCCTGCTATCAGTATCACTATTCTTCCACCTTAAATTTAGTCAATTTTCCAACTAGATCACCATTTAAAAAGACATCTTTCAAAATAAATTTATCACAAACCCCATTTTTATCGATATCTATCATAAACTCTCCGTTTTTACTAGAAAAGATCCTTTTATTTAAGGTAACTAATAAAAACCTATTCTCATCTCCAAGCAACTCTTCTATCTCTTTTTTCTCTTTTTTGTTTGGGTTTTTGATGTCGATTGCTCCATCGCTCTTTCTAGCCCCAATTGCCGAGAGCCTAAGCCATTGAGAGAGATTGCTATCCTTTGTGATATGGTCTAAATTAAAAAAAAGAGTCAAGATATCATCTTTGGCATAGTATGGCAAGAGTTCAAGCTTCGCACTATCTTTTTCACCCACAGTTTTTGTGTGCATCACCTTGACCTTGGTTTTGTTGTGATCTATTAGATACTTCTTATTATCTTTTTTTTCACCCCAAGTTCTGTTTTTGACAAAGATTTTGGGGATAAGAACTCCATCTTTGATAAGCCCTGTACTTTTGTAACTCTCTTCTCTGTTACTCCCTAAGTACTTTGCCAAGCCCTCACCCTTTACTTTCACGGAAATCTTATATGTGCCTTTATCAACCTTCAAGTCACAGTGAGCCACTCCAACAGTGCCAAACACACCATAACTCACCTCATAATCAGCACTCATACTTTTAAGCTCTCCAGCACCAAGATCATAAATAAAAAGAAGGAATATGCTAACCAATAATCTAATCATTCCCAAATAATAGTAGTTTTTTGCTAAAACAAAGCTATACGAAAATTATTAGATAAGCAATTGATAAGATTTTAATCTATCATGTTAATCTTTAAAAGTAATTTTTAGTTAAAGTTACACTATGCAAACTATTTTAAATCTATTCAATCCAAACAATATTGTCGATTTTTTCTTCTCACTCCCACTGATGAAGATAGGATTTGCACTGCTTCTGTTTTTCTTTTTTCTATTTTTGAGGAGAATTTTTGCTCTTTTTGTCATAAAAGTTCTAAAAAAAATATTTTTAAAAAGTAAAACCGAACTTGATGATAAGAGTATTAGGATACTTTTAGGTCCAGTTAGCTTTATCTTCATCATCATAGGATTTAATGCTTTTATCTTGATGCTAGATATCAAAACACCTTTTACAGAAAAGATCAGTAAAACTCTTATCGTATTTGATCTGTTTTGGTTTTTTTACTACCTAGTTGATCTAAGTCGGACAATTTTAGAGACTATTACTCAAAAGTACTCAAAATCATTCTCAAAAGAGATGCTAAAACTCTTTGAGAGGTTGATTAGGTTTATCATCGTTGCTATTGGTATCATGAGTATCTTGCAAGTGTGGGGCATCAATATCACGGCATTTGTCGCTTCTCTTGGGCTTGGAGGTTTGGCATTTGCCCTTGCAGCAAAAGATAGTGCGGCAAATATCTTTGGTTCTATTGCGATACTTGCCGATAAAGCGATACTTGTTGGAGAGTGGATAGAGGTTGATGGTGTGGAGGGAGTTGTAGTGGATATTGGGATGAGAACTACAAAAATAAGAACCTTTGAAAACTCCATCGTTACCATACCAAACCAAATCATAGCAAACACCAAAATAATAAACCACTCAAGAAGAAATGAAAGAAGAATTAAGTTTAATATTGGTCTTACTTACGACACATCTACAAAACAGATCCAATCAATAGTCTCTTCAATCAAACAGATGCTAAAAAACCATCCCAAGATCAGCCAAAAATCACCTCAAATAGTCAGATTTGAGAGCTTTGGAGATAGTTCTCTAAATATTTTTATCTATACTTTTACAAATACGGCAGATTGGCAAGAGTATCTAAAGATAAAAGAGGATATAAATTTAAAAATTATAAAGATTGTAGAAGAGAACGGATCTGCTTTTGCATTTCCATCAAGATCAATATATATAGAAAAAGGTGATAGCACATGAAAAAAATAGCACTTCTTGGTCGTCCAAATGTAGGAAAAAGCTCACTCTTTAATAGACTATCTCACAAGCTTGATGCCATCACTTCAGATGTGAGTGGTACTACAAGGGATATCAAAAAATCTACCGTCAAACTAGGCGATAAAGAGGTAGAGTTGATAGATACGGGAGGACTTGATGATAGTTCAACTCTTTTTAGCAAAGTAAAAGAGAAATCTCTTCAAGCAGCATCCCAAGCAGATATCATCCTCTATATGGTTGATGGCAAGATGCTACCAGATGATGAGGATAAAAAGATCTTTTATGAACTCCAGTCCCTAAATAAACCGATTGCCCTGATAGTAAATAAGTTAGATAACGACAAACAAAGAGAGAGTATCGGTTGGGAGTTTAGCTCATTTGGAGCGAAAAATATCTTTTTTCTCTCAGTTTCGCACAACTATGGAACAAAGATTTTAAGCGATTGGCTAATCTCTCTTTTGCCAGAAGAGGATGATCTTATAATTGAAGCTGATGATGACCTATCCCTTGAAGATATGCTTTTGATGGATGAGGAGTTAGAAGAAGACAAGTCAGATGATATAAAAGTAGCCATTATCGGTCGTGTAAATGTAGGTAAAAGTTCACTCTTAAATTCACTCATAGGAGAGGATAGATCAGTGGTTAGCGATGTAGCAGGCACCACAATCGACCCAGTCGATGAATCCATAGTCTATAATGACAGACAACTTACCTTCGTAGATACAGCAGGTATAAGAAAAAGAGGGAAAATAGAGGGCATTGAAAGACATGCACTTCATAGAACCCAAAAGATGCTTGAAAATGCTGATATCGCTCTACTTGTTCTAGATGCAAGTGAGCCTTTTAAAGAGCTAGATGAAAAGATAGCTCATCTTGTTGAGAAGTTTGAGCTAGGATGTATCATCGTCTTGAACAAGTGGGATGAAGCGATGGAGAGTTATGAAAAGAGTGTGCAAGATGTAAGGGATAGATTTAAGTTTCTCTCATATGCTCCTATCATCACGCTATCTGCTCTTTCAAAAAAGAGAGTCCATAAGGTCAATGATCTGATCTTAAAAGTATATGAAAACTACTCAAGAAGAGTGCCAACTTCCAAACTTAATGAAGTGATAAAATTCGCAACCATCAAGCACCATATCCCCTCAGATCAGAGCAAACTTGTCAAAATATACTATGCCACTCAGTATGAGATCAAGCCTCCAAGAATCGCACTGATTATGAACCGACCAAAGGGACTTCACTTCTCCTACAAAAGATACCTTGTCAATCAATTAAGAGAGCAGTTTGATTTTGAGGGAACTCCTATCTTATTAGAGGCAAGAGATAAGAAAAAAGAGCAAAATGAGGAGGATAAATGAAAAATATCGTCTTGATTGGATTTATGGGAGTAGGCAAAGGAACGGTAGCTAGAGAACTTCACAGACAAAGCAAGATGATAGCAATCGACACAGATGATCTAATCGAATCGATGGAGGGCAAAAAGGTAAAAGAGATCTTTGCCCAAGATGGAGAAAAGTACTTTAGAAAGCTAGAAAATAGGCTCTCAAAATGGCTAAGCAAAGATGTCAAAAATGCCATCATCTCCACAGGCGGAGGTTTTTTCAAGACAAAACATATCAAAGAGATAGGCACAATCATCCTACTTCACTCCCCCTTTGAAGAGATCTACGACAGAATACTAGCCCACCCACAAGCTAAAAAAAAACTTGCCAAAAGACCACTCTTTAGCTCACCCCAAAAGGCAAAAGAGCTGTATGAGCAGAGATTGCCACAATATAAAGATATAGCGGATATTATCATCGATGTGACGGGGAAAGATGAGGTTGAGGTGGC
>CAZYJF010000070.1:0-7419 GCA_964647715.1 uncultured Sulfurospirillum sp.
GTTTGGGTGTTCTTATATGTTGGGATCAGTGGTTTCCTGAAGCTGCTAGATTGATGGCATTAAGAGGTGCTGATATACTCATTTATCCTACTGCTATTGGTTGGTTTGATGATGATAGTGAGGATGAAAAACAAAGACAGTTAGATAGTTGGATAACCATTCAAAGATCACATGCCATTGCAAATGCACTTCCAGTTGTCAGTGTCAATAGAGTAGGCTTTGAGAGTGATGAAAGTGCTGTAATAGATGGTATTAGATTTTGGGGAAATAGTTTTATCGCTGGTTCTCAAGGGGAGATTTTGTATCAAGCAGGTCTTGAAGAAGAGAGGGAAGTTATAGATATCGATATGGATAGATGTGAAGAGATAAGGAGAATTTGGCCATTTTTTAGAGATAGACGAATAGAGTTTTACTCTAAAATAGATAGTAGATTTTTAGATTGTGAGTAATATTGTAATAAAAAGTTATAAAAGTATAAATTAATATAACTATTACTTGGTAAATGTATAAATAAATATTACTTTTGCCGATCTTTTCCCTAAGTAAATACAGGGGAGATGATTTATGAAGAAAATTATAAGTGCTTTATCTTTGATAAGTGTTTTAGCAGTAGGTGCAAATGCGAAGAGTTCTTTGAGTGATTTAGAAAAAGATACTCAGATAGAAAATTACAATAATATCTTTAGACTTGCAAAAAGCGGTGATGTTGATTCTCAAACGATTTTAGGAGAGATGTACCTTGATGGTCTAGGAGTTAAGGCTGATATAGATAAGGCATTTTATTGGATATCTAAGGCTGCAAACAATGGAGATTCAAAAGCTCAATATCTTTTGGGATTTATGTATGAAAATGGTATCAAAGTTCAGATGAACTTGCCTAGGGCTGTGATTTTATACAAAAAGGCTGCTACTGAGGGTGATATCATGGCAAAATATCATCTTGCTATCATGTATCATCAGGGCATTGGTGTAGAAAAAGATAATAAAAAAGCGATTTCACTTTTAAAAGAGATAAGAGATACAAAGAGTAGATTGATTACTGCAAGTAGTTAAATCGGATCACTAAGATCCGATTTCAAGAGGAGAGTTCTTTAGTCCATTTGTCTTCTAAGAAAAGTTGGGTAGTCAAGATCTTTTGTGTCTATATATTCACCTGAGCCACTAATTTTCACCTTTTTTACAACTTTCTCAACAGGAGCAGCTGTATCAGTTGAAGGAACTTCAGTTGTATTGATTGGTGTCAAAGCATCATTTTCACCTTTAAATCCAGTAGCAACTATAGTGATCTTCACCTCGTTCTCTGCAAAGCTTTCATTTGTAGTTGTTCCAAAGATAACATCAGCATCAGGATCAGCACTATCATAGATGACATCCATTGCAGCTTGAATTTGTGTAAGAGGGAAGTTTGGATGGATATGAAAGTGTACCAATACACCCATAGCTCCATTGATAGATAGGTTATCAAGAAGTGGAGATTCGATTGCATTTCTTACTGCCTCAATAGCTGCATCATCACCCTCAGCTTCTCCAACTCCTAGTATTGCCATACCTTTGTGGCTCATTACTGTCTGTACATCAGCAAAGTCAAGGTTGATGTCATTTGCCCCATGAGAGAGTACAACAGCACTCATACCACCAACAGCTCTAGATAAAATATCATCAACAAGTTTGAAGCTCTCTTTAACACCTAAGTTTTTATCTACAATGGAGAGAAGTTTGTCATTTGGAATGATTACGATAGAGTCGCTCTCTTGTTTTAGATCTTCTATACCAGCTTGTGCTAGTTGTGATCTTTTTCTACCCTCAAAACTAAAAGGTTTTGTTACAACTGAAACTGTTAGAGCACCAACTTCTTTTGCTGCTTGTGCAACTATTGGAGTGGCTCCTGTTCCTGTTCCTCCACCCATACCAGTAGCGATAAATACGATATCAGCTCCACTAAGTGACTCTTTTAGATCATCATAACTCTCTAATGCAGCATTTTTACCAACATCTGGCTTCATACCAGCACCAAGACCTCTAGTTTTTCTCTCTCCTAGTTGGATCTTTTTATCTGCTAGTGAAGTGTTTAGTGCTTGTGCATCAGTATTTGCTACGATTAGCTCTATCTCACCAATACCTTGGTTTATCATGTGGTTGACCATATTTCCACCGCCACCACCGACTCCGATAACTTTTATTTTAGCTCCGATTACCGGTGTTTGTGTATTTGACATATTCTCTCCTCTTGTTAAAATTATTTAATTTAATTCACTTTTTCTAAAACAATTGTGATATTTTATTCCATAATCGCTTTAAGCCACTTTCATTGGAACCACTCTCAACCAAATCGTCAATTATGAATTCATCACTATCGTCTTCTATACCTCTATTGTTCTCAAATAGCTCTTCATCCTCTTCGTGCATAGGATCAGTTCCTCTATTAGACATAGAGATGACTTCATCCTTGTAACGAAGGTTTCTACTAGAGTCCATCTCATAAGGAGTGAACTTTCCAGCACCATAAAGAACTAGACCAATAGAGGTAGCAAACTCAGGACCTTTTAAGGTATCAAACATACCTTCTATTTCACTCTCATTTGGTCGTGCTAATCTTACCGGCATATTGTTAAATATAGCTTGTGCTAATTCCTTAATTCCATCAAGTTTGGTTAAGCCACCAGTAAGTACAATTCCAGCACCTAATTGATCAGCAAAACCACTATCTTCGATAGATTTTGCTATGATCATTAAAGTCTCTTCAACCCTTGCATATATGACATTTGAAACTATTTCAAGTGATACATCATTGCTGTTAGACTCATCTCCAATACTTGGAAGTTCAATCGTATCATTAGAATCAGACTTTAAGCTTCCATAATCTATCTTGACTCTCTCAGCAGCTCCAATTGGTGTGTGAAGTGCCATAGATAGGTCATTTGTGATATTATTACTACCGACTCCTAAAAAGTCATTATATCTGATAGAATTTCCTTGATGAATGACAATATTTGATGTTGCACCACCAAGATCGACGACTGCAACTCCAAGCTCTTTCTCATCTTCGTTTAAGACTGCTATACTTGAAGCATATCCATTTAGAACAATATTGTCTATCTCGACTGAAGCTGATTTGACAGCTTTTTTTAGATTGTTTAGACTCGATTTTAAAACAGTGATGATATGAACTTGAACTTCTAGTCTAGATCCATTCATCCCTAAAGGATCATCTATGTTTGTATGATCATCTACTCTAAAATTATATGGAAGAACATGAAGCTTTTCATACTCATTTGGGATATTGGCATTGTGATCTGCCATCTGGAGAACTCTATTTATCTCTTTGATCCCTATCTCTTTGTTTGGTACATTTACAACACCATAACTATCTACACTTTTTGTGTATGCACCAGAAATCGAAACTATTACTCTATCATAGTGAGTTCCTGCTACTCTTTTTGCATCATTGATAGCATGTTTGATTGATCTTGATGCTAATTCTATGTTTGTAATAATACCTTTTTTGATACCTTGGGATTTTGATATACCCGCACCCAATATTTTGACACCGTCTTCACCAGTTTGAGCAATAATAGCACACACTTTTGTAGAGCCGATATCCACACTTAAGACAATCATAGCTTCTTACCCTTCCTTTTTATTGGTGATTTTTACGAGTTGCTTAATCTCATATTTTTTTCTTAGCTTTTGTATTAACCCTTGACTTATTGAGTCTGATTTTAAAGCTTTTATATTTTTTTCTAAAAGAGATTTTTCTTTATTTAGTGCATCACTATCTAGTAACTTTTGTTCTTTTATCTCATAAGCGATTACACCGTTATTTGTTTTTACAATATCTTTTTCTTTTTTATTTGTAAAAACTGCTTTTAAGAGCATATTTGCCTCTTCTTGGCTTAAATCTTTGATCTTACTTGTCTCATTTGCACTTAAAAATCCAAGATCTGTGCCATCGCTGATGCCATTTTGAAGTTCATTTTTAGCTTTTTCTTCAAGCTCTTTTAATCCCTTTTGGAATTTAAAAGCTTTTAGAGCTTCATCTTTTGCCTCTTCAAAACTTTTATCTTTTGGAAGGTTTATAGATTTTACTTTTCCTGTAATCCAGCCATCTTTTGTCTCAATGGCTTTGATGTAAGAACCACTCTTTAGCTTTGCTAACTTTCTTAAGTCAAAAGGGGCATTAGAAGCATCAACTGTGATAGTATCTGTTGCTTGTAGTTTTCCTTTTTTATATTGAAGATACTTTTTTAAAGTTAAAGTTTTTGCTTTTTTTTGTGCAAAGGCTTTTTTGACATCCTCTTTTGCATCTTCAAATGTTCTTACTTTTCCATCAGCATTTCTAAATTTGAGTCTGTTTTCATTATAAAATGGTAAAAGTTCTTTATCATCTACTGCTATATCAGAAGCAGATACTTTTATGGTATCTAGTGTATAGCTAAGAGGGGTTTTAAACATATCTTTATGAGCTTCCCAAAACTTTTTCAACTCTTCATCACTAACCTTGACAGTTGAAGGATCAAGAGTTAGCTTTTTGATGATTAGATGATTTTTAAGATTTTTTCCAGCATATATAGACTCACTTTCAAGCTCACTTGCTGGCATGGCAAGAAGTTTCATAAGTTTTCTAAGAATGATCGATTTTTTGATCTGCTTTTCAAACTCTTTTTTGTTTATCCCTTGTGATCTTAATAGTTGTTCGACTCTAGATTTGCTAAATTTACCATCAACTTTAAAAGCATCTATGGAGGTGTACTCTTTGATGATCTCATCATCTAAAGCTGTGATACCAAGTTCATCTGCATAGTTTAAAAGCAGATTGTCATTTACTAGTTTTTGAAGAGCTTGTTCATTGATGTGCATCTTTGCAGCCATCTCTTTGGTAAACTTTCCACCAAAAAGATTGTTGTAGTAGTTGTAAATATTGTTTACTGAAGCTTGAAGATCACTGTGCGTAATCTCTCTATCTCCCACAGTAGCGATAGTATCGGCACCGGAACCACCATATTTGTATGCTCCCCAACCAACTGCTCCAGAGCCGATAAAGGCGATGGCACTGATCCACAGTGTTGGAACTAGGAATTTTCTGTTTTTTTGCATCCAATCAATCATATTGTTTTTGAAACTCACTTCAATTTATTTATTTATTTTTACATTATATTGAATAGTTTAGTAAAATTTCTATAATATTTACTAAGTTGAAACTTATTTATTATTCTAATAATTTTGTTAAAAATTGTTTTAAGATAGTGAAAAATTCCTATTATTTTTGTCTATTTTGCCATAATGGAGCAACCTACAACTGTTTTCTAGTATTGCAATCTTTTTAATCATAGTTTTTAGATCACGGTTATAGGTGTATAAACCATATCCTTTTATGATTAGCATATTTTTTTTACTCTTGTGCATCTGTTTATAGACCTCATCAAATGCTCTAGGGTACCAAGTTTCAAAATCTTTTGGATCATAAATTTCAAGGTCTCCAATCATCATAGAACCAAAATAATCCTTTGGTTTAAAGTGTGAATTTGTCATAGAATATGCCGTGATAAAGGGAGGCATCGTGTATGAGATGTATTTTGCATCTGAGATGTTTTGGTAGATCTTTAGGTGTATCTCTGCATCAATACTAGCATCACTCCATCTGTAATCTTTTTTATCTAGCAATATAGTAAAATCTTCATCTTTTAACTTATCAAATACTGCATCTTTAGTGTTTATGATAAAACGATTCTCTTCTACTTTTACAGAGATTGAGCCATGAAAGATACCCATGAAGTTTTTTATAAACATTGAGTGTGAAGCTTCTTTTAGTTCATTTATTAAATACTTTTCCATATAATGATGATAGCAGAAATGTTATTATATCAGCTAAAAAGGCTTAGATTTGGAAATACCTCATGTACCAGTTTTATTAGATGAAGTAGTTGAAAGTTTTAAAGATATAGAAGATGGTTATATTGTAGATTGTACTCTTGGCTATGGAGGGCATAGCGAGGCACTGTTAAAATCCAATCCAAATATAAAGCTTATTTGTATAGATCAAGATATTGAAGCTTTAGAGTTTTCAAAAAAAAGATTATCTGATTTTCATGAGAGAATAGTTTTTAAACAGGGCAGATTTTCAGAGATTATAAACGAATTAGATAGTTACGATATAAGAGGAGTTTTAGCAGACATTGGTGTATCTTCACTTCAACTTGATAAAGGGGGAAGAGGTTTTAGATTTGATAGTGATTTGCTTGATATGAGGATGAACCAAGATCAAAAAAAAGATGCAAATGAAGTGGTAAATCAATACCCTCAAATAGAGTTAGAGAGGATCTTTAAAGAGTATGGGGAGATTAAAGAAGCCAAAAAGATGGCATCATTGATTACTCAAAACAGACCATTTCATAGTGCAAAAGAGTTGAGTACTTTTATAGCAAAGCATTTTAAAAAGGCTAAGATTCACCCTGCAACATTAGCTTTTCAAGCGATTCGTATCGAGGTAAATGATGAACTTGGAGAGTTAAAAAGATTGCTTCATTCTATTAAAAATTTAAATCGTTCTAATCTTCTTGTGGCTATAATCTCTTTCCATTCGCTTGAAGATAGAATAGTCAAGCAAGTCTTTAAAGAGTGGAGCAAAAGTTGTATCTGTCCACCCCAATCTATGAGATGTGTTTGTGGTGGAGATCATCAACTTGGCTCAATTTTAACCAAAAAACCTATAATTCCAAGAGGAGAAGAGATTGCAAGAAATCCAAGAAGCAGAAGTTCAAAACTCAGGCTCTTTAGATTCTCCTAGGAGTGAAAAGGATATTTTACTAGATGAGATAGAAAAAGAGCAAAAAAGAGCAAACAACATAACTTTTAGAGAGCTTTTGTATATCTATCTATTTATACTCATCGCTTTGGCTGTTATCTTGCCTAAAATCTATTTTGCCAATCAAGTCTATTATACTTCAAAAGAGATAAACTCGCTATACCACAAATATACAGCTCTAAAAGAGGAGAAGGCTGCACTTCTAAGAGAGATTGAAGCCTTGAAATACAAGATCAATGTCCAAGATGAGCTCCCTAATGACAATGAAGAAGCGAGCGATTTGGATCAGAAATAAATCCGTAACCGTTATAGATAGTAAAGATACCGTAAGCTATCACAGTCAAAGAGGCTAATTTTAAGATCAGGTTTCTTGTAGAGCTTTGTTTTAAAAAACCCACAAAAAATCCCATACTAAACATCGCAGGAATGGTGCTAAGACCAAAGATGAGCATCACAAGGGCTCCCCAAAGAGGACTTGCCGTGCTTGCTGCTGTGATTGCAAAGAAATAGACAAATCCACAAGGCAAAAGTCCATTTAGCATCCCAAGCATGAAAAATGATCCAAGTGTTTTTGACCTTAAAAAGGTGCGAAAACTCTTTTGATACCAGTTGCTTTT
>CAZYJF010000071.1:0-7404 GCA_964647715.1 uncultured Sulfurospirillum sp.
TTGGAGTAGATAGCAACCATAACGGAGTGAGGGATGATGTGGAGAGGTATATCATAAAAAGATATAAAGATCATCATAAAGCAGTAACACAAATAGGTTTTCAGTTTGCAAGAGCATATCAAAAAATATTGGCAAATCCGTTAAATACAAAAGAGAATCATAAAGCTCTTAGTAACGCATTAGATTGTAATTTTTATTTCCGATATGATGCCAAAAGATTTGGAGATAAAATTTTAGTAGATCACTATATTAATGATACATTCAAGAGTATGCAATTAAATACAAAATCAAGGCTAAAAGCTTATATAGCCTACGATAGAAAACTTAGTGGCGGAGTGTATGGATTAACGCCAATTCATCAAGAAAAAAGCAAATGTAGTGAAGAAGTTTTGAAAATTTTAAAGGTTAAAAAATGAGAACATATATATTCGTATTTTTATTGTTTTTATTACCTAATATAGGATACTCAAATTCATTTGATATTGATGAGAGAAAGTGTGATATCTATTTTGCTAATGGAGTATTTGCTCATTTTACTCTCTTTTGGTAATTTTTTGAATCTTATCACAACAAAATTTGTTAAACAGTAAATCAATAAGGTAAAAAAAACTAAACTTTTATACTTTTTTACCGATATAGTCTATGAATTTAACGATTCAAATAAATTCCAGGCATAAAGGAGCCTCACCCAATGAAAAGAAATCCAGTTTTAAAAAGTATTCTAGTTTCAGTTGCACTAAGTGCTGTATTGGCAGGATGTGGATCATCATCTAATAGTTCTGATGATACAAGTAATGATACAAAAGTAAAATCAACAAAAATAAGTGGTTATGCAGTAGATGGTTATCTAAAATTTGCAACTGTATGTTTAGATATAAATAAAGATGGTTATTGTCAAGATATTGAACCGATGACTAGTACCAAAGAGAATGGTTCATTTACATTAGAGATCAAGCCTGAAGTTCAAAAACAAGATGGTTTTGATGAAGCAATGCTTTTGGTATATGGCGGTGTAGATGTAGATACAGGAGATGACTTTAAAGGTAAGCTTTTAGCCCCTGCTGACAGTAAGGAGATATCTGTAACACCTCTTACTACCATAGTAGCAAAAATGGTTCAAGAAGATATAAAAGGCAAAGGTGATCTTAGTAAAGATGAAATAAAACAAAAGATAGAAGATGCCAAAGCAAAAGTTGCTGAGGCTTTGGACATAGATGTAGAAGATTTAACAAAAGATCCAGTAGCTTTAAAAGATACTAATCCAAAACTAATAATTGAAGCTCTAAAAATACAAAAGGCTATCGAAGCTTATAAGGTTGATGGAAATAGTGATGATATAGAAAAAGTATATGAACAATTGGCAAAGCATCTTAAAAAAGCAGATTTAAAAGAAAAAAAGGGTGCAGAAACTATCATAAATGATCTATTCAATGATGAAAATTTAGTTGATATTGCCAAAAATATTGATACTGCATTTAGTGAATTTGATGGAGATCTTCAAAAGGTTTCACATGTAACAAAAGAGGATCTAAGAAAAGTCAAAAAAGATCAAAATGTAAAAAGATCTGATTCTGATTGGGCAAAGTATAAAGATTATGATAAAGATAAGTGGGCTGATGAATTTATAAAAAGTGATCTTGAAGATATAGGTATAGAAGATGTTAGTGATGAAGATATAGAGAAGATCAAAGAGAAGATAGGTAATGGAATTAAAATCAATCCAGGTATTGTTAAAGATTTGAAAGAGAAATTTAAAGATAGTGATGATGGCATTGAAAAACAAATATTTGAGAAAATGAAGGATTTTAAATCTACAAAATCTAAAGATCATACTAGTAAATCAAAAAATGAGTCTGAAAAAAAAGCAGTTTCTAATGCATGGAATGATGAAAAAATAATTAAAACTTTTGCTAATAAATCCCTCTATTATGTTGATTCTAAAGAAATAGATGGAAAGATAGTTCATTCAGTAGAAGAGTTAAAATTTGACTCTAATGCAGTAGCAACATTTGATGATGATGGAGAAAAGGTTGAAGTTAAGATATATAGTCATAAGTTTAGAGATGAATTAAGACCATATATCAAAACATCATTTGGTACAGAGTCACAAAGCAGTGCTTTAAGTATGGAGACTGAATTATATTATGATTTTGACTTAGATGATGATTTTGACGAAAAGCTATTGTTCTATAAAAGTTATGAAGATGCAAAAAAGAGATTAGAACAATTAGAGGAAAAAAACAGTAAAACACCAATGTTTATGTAATGACATAAATAATATATGTTCTTACTTGTTATAATATTGTCATGATAGGACAAAAAAATAACATTAGACTACCTGCCGAATGGGAAGATCAAGACTCGATCTTGATGGTCTTCCCTCACTCTAACAGTGACTGGGCTGATGATCTTCAAAGTGCCGAATCGGTATTTTTGAGGATCGCAAGCTCTATCTCTTCTCTTCAAAAGCTCATACTCATCTGCCAAGATGTAGATTATGTAAAGAGTATGTTTTGTTATCACGATAGAATCTCCTTTGTACAGATGGATACAAATGATACTTGGATTAGAGATTTTGGACCTATATCTGTCTATAAGGACGGCAAGAGGGTACTTTTGGACTTTGTATTCAATGGTTGGGGAGCTAAATTTGACTCATCTTTAGATAATCAAGTCTCAAAGAAGCTTCATCAAGCCTATCACTTCTATCCAAGTGACTTAGAGAGTATTGATATGATATTAGAAGGTGGTAGTATAGAATGTGATGGTCAAGGCACACTTATGACTACTTCAAAATGTCTCTTAAATCCAAACAGAAATCCAAATCTAAGCAAATCTGACATAGAACATAGACTAATCTCTTATTTTGGATTAGAACGCATCCTATGGCTTAATCATGGACACTTGAAGGGTGATGATACAGATGCTCATATTGATACACTTGCTAGATTTGTTGATAGTGAGACTATTGTCTATGTCAGTTGTGATGAAGATGATGAACATTTTGAGGCATTAGAGCTTATGAGAGAGGAGCTTGAGGGATTTAGAACTATTGGTGGTAAACCTTATAAGTTGATTCCCCTACCCCTTCCTGATGCAATATATAAGGATGGAAATCGTTTAGCAGCCACTTATGCAAATTTTTTGATTATAAACAAGGCTGTTTTACTTCCTATCTATGATGACCCTAAAGATAAAGAGATGATAGAGTTATTTAAAGAGCTGTTCCCTATCAAAGAGATAATACCTATCAATTCACTTAGACTTATAGAAGAGGGTGGATCAATCCACTGCTCTACTATGAATATAGTTAAAAATCTATAGTTTAGTTACGGATTACTAAATTCGGCTACATCTTGCGGAGTTAAAATGATCTTTACTGCGGGACTGAGATCTACATCATCAAGAGTATCACTTATAAAGATATAGCTAAATATAGATATTAAAATAACAAAAAACAGAACAGACATAGAATATCCAAGATATCTGTTTGCTCTGTGTTTTCGTAAATTATGTACATTAAAAGAATGTAGAACTTGACTTGATCTATGATCTTTATGATTAATTATAGTCCTAAACTTTTTGACTGTCATATTAGAAACCTCCAGATTCAAAAATCAAGTGAATTATTTTAATATATTAAATATTCATAAGTACTTTTTATTTATATTCAATATATTTTCACAAGATTTATTTAAATTATTTGAATTATAGTCCAAATAAACTTAAATAATTAAATATTTTGCTTAAATAATATTATATTTTAGATCATTATTAATCTATTGGTAGATTACCTAAGTTCGAAACAATCGAAATCAACAAGTATTTAGACATTCTTATTTCAACTATGTTAAAATATAAGAAATAAAAAGGAATTTTATGAAAGATCATTTTGCAAAGCGTATTATTCCATGTCTTGATGTAGATAATGCCCGTGTTGTTAAAGGTGTAAACTTTGTTGGTTTAAAAGATGCAGGTGATCCTGTTGAAGTTGCCAAGAGGTACAATGATGAAGGTGCTGATGAGATAACTTTTTTAGATATTACTGCCACTCATGAAAATAGAGGTACTATTGTTGATATAGTAAAAGAGGTTGCAAAAGAGGTTTTTATACCATTAACTGTTGGTGGTGGTATTAGAGAACTTGATGATATTTATAAGTTACTTGCTGTGGGTTGTGATAAAGTAAGTATCAATTCTGCTGCTGTAAGAGATCCTGATTTTATAAGCTCTAGTGCAAAAAGATTTGGTTCACAGTGTATTGTTGTAGCCATTGATGCAAAAAGAACTGGTGATTCTTGGCATATCTTTCTTAATGGTGGTCGTAAAGATACTGGCATTGATGCAATTGAATGGGCAAGAGAAGCTTACAACAGAGGTGCAGGAGAGATTCTTCTAACTTCTATGGATGCAGATGGTACAAAAGCGGGCTTTGACAATGAATTAAACAGACTTGTTAGTGAAGCTGTAAATATACCAGTGATTGCTAGTGGTGGTGCTGGTACCAAAGAGCATATCAAAGATGCTTTTACCAAAGGTCATGCAGATGCAGCTTTGGCAGCTAGTATATTCCATTTTAAAGAGATAGATATCATGGATTTAAAACATTACCTAAAAAGTGAAAATATACCTGTAAGGATATAGTATGAAATTTATATTAATATTTTTTTTGGTCTTAAACACGGCCTACTCTTTTACCTTGAAGTTTGATAAAAATTTTGAGATCGATTTGATGCCTGATCTTCTTAGCTCAAATATATCTATATCAGTTACAGCACCTTCTGAAAAAAATGTTTTAGAGATTCTTTCTAATTATAGTGAGTTTATCAAAGGTTTTAAAGAACTTGAAATTAAAGGTGGTCGATACACTATATTCCCAAACTATCATTTTGATAAAGGTAGAAGATTTAAAAATGGTTATAGAGGTAATATGAATTATAGTTTAAGCTCCCCTAACCCAAATGATCTAACTTCATTTTTATACAAATTAGAAAAGAAAAATCAATATAAGAACAATGTTGATATCTCTATCCAGTCAATCAATTGGAAACTTAGTCAAAAAGAATCTATCAGCCATTATGATGATCTTCGATTATCTGCAATCAAATGGTCTATTAACTATGCCAATGATTTAAGCACTCAGTTAAATAAAAACTGTCAAATCAAAGTGATCAATATCTTCCCTACTGGTCCTTCTCCTGTTCCAATGCCAATGGGAATGGAAAGAGATTATGCAAGTGTAAGAAGTGAAGCTATCTCTGCACCTGAACAGACAACTCAAAAGATAAAGCTTTTAGAAACACTTGAAATTGATTGCAAATGATTATCTGTGCTGGCGAGATTGAGAGCTTTGATTTTGCTAGCTCCATAGGTATTGGTTTAATTGATCCTGTAATCAATCTAACAAAGATCATATATGAACAAAAGCCTGATGATCTTATCTTTGTTGGCACTGCTGGAAGCTATGGTCGATATGATATCTTTGATCTTGTGATGAGTTCAAATGCTTCACAGATAGAGCATAGTTTTCTTTTGGATTCTGCATATTCACCCATAGATAATAAACTTGTTTCACATGAAACAGAACCGATTATAAACTCAAGTAACTACATAACGACAGATAGATCAATAGCAAATAAGTTTCTAAAACAAAATATAGACCTAGAAAATATGGAATTTTATTCGATAATGAAAGTTGCAAAATCCTTCAATATAAAAGCAAGAGGACTATTTGTAGTGACAAATTACTGTGATGAAAATGCACATAAAGAGTTTTTAGCCAACCATGATAAAGCAAAAGTTATAATAGAAAAAAAGATAAAGGAAATGCTATAAAAGACTCAATACTAGACTATGAATTAAAGGACTTATCATCGAAGATAAAACCATCATTTAGAGCTAAACAGATATTTAACTGGGTATATGATAGATATGTAGATGACTTTACTCAGATGAAAAATCTACCAAAAGATTTGATAGAAGAGTTAGAAGATAACTATACTCTCAATCCTCTAAAGATTGTAAATATCGAAACTAGTAAAGATGGAAGTAAGAAGTATCTATTCCAAACAGAGGACAATCTCACACTTGAAACAGTCTTGTTACCTATGAAAAAAGAGGTAAAAGATGAAGATGGAAAGATCATAAAAGAGACTAAATATACCATATGTGTATCCTCACAAGTAGGTTGTAAAATAGGGTGTTCATTTTGTCTTACAGCAAAAGGAGGTTTCAAAAGAAATCTAACAGCAGGTGAGATAGTATCTCAAGTCTTATCACTCAAAAAAGATAATAACATCCCAAAAAACAGAGGAATAAATATAGTCTATATGGGTATGGGTGAACCTCTAGATAATCTAGACAATGTAACTAAAGCTATAAAGATATTCAACGATGAAGCAGGACTTAGCATTGGTATGAGAAGACAGACTGTATCTACTTCAGGTTTGAGTTCACAGATCAAAAGATTAGGAGATATGAATCTAGGAGTACTACTAGCTATATCTTTACATGCAGTCGATGATGAATTAAGAGAAAAATTGATGCCAATAAACAAGGCTTACAATATAGAATCTGTAATAAATGCAGTAAGAGAATTTCCAATAGATCAACGAAAAAGGGTAATGTTTGAATATCTTGTACTAGGTGATTTAAATGATGATATAAGATCAGCAAAGAAACTAGTAAAACTCTTACACGGAATCAAAGCAAAAGTAAATCTCATATATTTTAACCCCTACCCTAATTCAGAATTTAAAAGACCAAGCCTTAGTAAGATGGAAGAATTTAAAGAGTATTTAAATAAACACGGAGTAATATGCACCATCAGGCAATCAAAAGGATTGGATATATCTGCTGCTTGTGGACAGTTAAAGGAGAAGAACGAAAATGACATATCTTGATGATGCGATGATATTTATCGTATTTACTACATTTGCAGTAGGACTATTTTATTTTATAAAAATTGCTATATTTGAAGAAAAAGATACTAAAAAGTAAGATTACTCTTAGAGATGATCTTATAGAGATTTTTATATCCAAACTCTAGACTATGAGCATGGAGCATCAATCTTTTTGCTCCTGTATATTTTATCCTATCTTCAATAGAGAGCTTTTTATTTAGATAAGCATCAGCTATATTAGAATCAATTCCATATATCGGATCACCAATGATAGGATAACCGGCATGAAAGAGGTGGACTCTTATTTGATGTTGACGACCAGTATGTGGTAGTGCTTGGATTAGAGTTACATCTTTATCTTTATAATAATAGATTGGAGTAAACTCAGTCTTTGCATATTTTCCATTTTGGTCAATAATTACTTTTAATTTGATATCTAAAAAGTCGTTATTTCTTAAAATTGGAGCTTCAATATTAAAAGAATCTTTAATATATCCTTTTA
>CAZYJF010000072.1:0-7374 GCA_964647715.1 uncultured Sulfurospirillum sp.
TCTGATGTCTTAGGAAGTTCAAAAGAGCTTATGTTAAAAGTAAAGCTTTCACAAAATCCAGAGGGCAGATTAGCTGCAAGAGTCAAACTTGTAAATGCTAAGAATGGTTCTAAGATATATGAAAAATCATATGCCATATCAAAAAGCGATAGATATCCTTTTTTAGCACACAATATTGCTATTGATCTAAATGATCACTTTGGAGCACCATCTATTGATTGGATGAATAAATATATAATATTCGCAAAATATGTAGGATCAGGAAAGAGTAATATCGTTGTATCTGATTATACTCTTACATTTAAAAAGACTCTAGTTAGAGGTGGGCTAAATATATTCCCAAAATGGGCAAATAAGTCTCAAGATTCATTCTACTATACTTCATACAATAGTGGTCGTCCAACACTTTATAAGTTAGATGTTTATAGTGGACATAAGAAAAAGATCTTATCTAGTAGTGGAATGATAGTCTGTTCTGATGTTAGCCGTGACGGTAATAGACTACTTATCACAATGGCACCCAAAGATCAGCCTGATATCTATGTGTATAATGTAAACACAGGGAGCAAAAGAAAGATCACTTCATACAGAGGTATTGATGTAGGTGGAAATTTTGTCGATAATGATAGTGGAGTTGTTTTTATTTCAGAGAGATTAGGCTATCCAAATATCTTCCACAAGAGTTTAAGTGGTGGAAAGACTGAACAGATGGTCTATCATGGTAAAAACAACAGTTCATGTACTACATTTGGTAAATATATCGTTTACTCATCTAGAGAGAGTATGGATAGAGCAGGAAGAGGAACATTTAATCTCTACTTGATATCAACTCAAACTGACTCTATTCGTAAGCTGACAAATGGAGGGAAAAATATGTTTCCAAGATTTGCAAGTGATGGCGAGACTATTTTATTTATCAAAAACAGTGGTGGAACTAGTAACTTGGGAATTTTAAGATTAAATGCTAATAAGAGTTTTCTATTCCCTTTAAGAGCTGGTAAAATCCAATCAATCGATTGGTAGAGATTTTTAGGTTTCTTTAATATTTTTATTAAAGATCGGATATACTATATTTAGATTGATTATACTTAGGAGAAGAAATGATAAAATTATTTAGTTTAGCTCTTTTGATTGCTATGGTAAGCGGATGTTCACAAAAGGTACCAGAACTTGATAGTTCTGCAGAGATTAATGCTGGATTGGCTGAAGGACTTGGAAATGATACGATAGATGCTGGAATTAGCAATATGCAAGGTTTTGATGCAAATTCTCAAAATTATGGAAATGATGATGAAAGATTTGCTGCAATTGAAAATCAACTAAGACCTATCTACTTTGGAACTGATAGATATGATATTTCAGCTACAGAAGCCCAAAAAATAGACACCGATGCAAATATCTTAAACTCTGCGGTTGCAAATACCTTAAATGTAGTAGTGGAGGGTAACTGTGATGAGTGGGGAACTGATGAGTATAATTATGCATTAGGATTAAAAAGAGCAAAATCTACAAAAGATGCTTTGAGTATAGCAGGAGTTGATAATTCAAGAATCTCAGTTATCAGTTATGGTGAGAGTAAACCAAAGTGTAGTGACCACAATGCTGAGTGTTGGCAAGAAAACAGAAGAGCAGACATCAAGGTAAGACCATAAAAGTATGAATAAAAAATATTTGATACTGTTTTCTTTACTTTTTGTTGTAAACTCTTTGTATGCTGAGCCTTCTGCCTTTAATGCAGGAGTGATTGATAGTGATAACCCTTATGGCTTGAGTGAGAGTGAAAGGATGTTAGTTGAAAACAGAAAAAGATCACTGGCAAATCAAAAGCTCCTTAGAAGGCAAAATCTTCTAATAGAACAGCTTCAAGAGAAGGTAGAAGGACTATCGAGTGTGGTTGATTCACTTAGTTCTAAATTGGGACGAACAGGTCAAATGCTAAATGAACTAGATTCAAAAGATCAGTCTGGTTTTGATGAAGAGATCAAAAATTTACAAGAACAGCTTGATAAATTAAAAGAAGAAAACAGTAGATTTTATAAAAAAATCGACTCATCACTAAAAAAGCTTACAACTGTTATATCAGATGAACCTAGTCCAAAGGCAAACAGCTCAAAAAAACAGACTCCAAGTAAAAGTAAGGTTTCTGCACCAAAACCGGTACAAAAAAGTGAACTTTTACAAACAGCACTTCAAGCTTACCATTCAAAAAATTATAAAAAAGCAGAGCGTATCTTTACAAAATTAGCTGAAAAATCTTACAAACCGGCTAAAACAAACTTCTATCTTGGAGAGATTGCATATCAAAGCAAACAGTATGATGATGCGATAGCTTTTTATAAAACTAGTGTAGGATATTATGATAAAGCCTCATATATGCCTAAGCTCTTGTTACATACAGCCTTGTCATTTAAGAATTTAGGCGAGGATGATAGTGCAGAACAATTTTTTGAGACTTTGATAGACTCTTATCCAAATTCCCCTGAAGCAAATATAGCTAGAAAGTACTAATTGTTAAATAATTTTAGGTACAATAGGACTTATATTAACAAAGAAGGAAAAAAGCAATGAGTATTGAAAACAATCAAGTTGTTGGAATTGAGTATGAGTTAAAAGAAAAGGGTGGAAATGAAGTAATAGACTCAAATAAGGGTCAAGCTCCTTTGGAATTTATCGTTGGTAAAGGACAGATTATCCCTGGACTTGAAAAAGAGTTGATAGGTATGAATGTAGGTGATAAAAAGCAGATCACAGTTCTTGCTAGTGAAGCTTATGGAGATATTAATCCTGACGCTGTAGATGAACTTCCAAAAGAGCAGTTTGCAGGTATTGATTTGCAACCAGGACTTCCTCTATATGGTCAAGGAGAAAATGGTGAGACTATTCAAGTAGTCGTAAAAGAGGTTAAAGATGACTCTGTTGTGATCGATTATAATCACCCATTAGCAGGAAAAGATTTAGTCTTTGATGTAAATGTAGTTAATGCTAGAGAAGCAACTGAAGATGAGCTTCTTAGTGGACAAGTTGGTGGCGGTCATTGTGATGATGGCAGTTGTGGTTGTGGTTGATCTAAACTTCTAAAAACTTCAAGTATAAAAACTCTCCAAATTTGGGGAGTTAAACTCTCTATTTTTACCTAAAAAAAGTTACAATCTCTCATAAACAAATATCTTTTAAGGAATACAGATGAAAAAATTTGCTGCGATATTTCCTGGACAAGGTTCCCAAGCTTTTGGTATGGGTGAGGATTTTTACAATAATTTCGATTTAGCTAAAGAGATGATTGAAAATGCCAGTCAAAGAGTCGGATTTGATTTTAAAGAATTGATGTTTGAGGAAAATGACAGGCTTGAACAGACCGAGTTTACTCAACCTGCCATTTTTCTAGTAAGTTCTATCGCTCAAAAACTATTTGAAAATGAGCTAAATATTAAGCCTATCTTTGCTCTTGGACACTCTTTAGGAGAGTTTTCTGCACTTCAAGCTGTAGGAGCACTAGATTATCTAGATGGTGTTGAATTGGTACACAAAAGAGGTAAGCTTATGAAAGAGGCTTGTGAAGGTGTTGATGTAGGTATGATGGCACTTATAGGTTTGGATGATGAGAGTGTAGAAAAAATAACTCAAGATGCTAGAGATAAAAATAAAAAAGTATGGCCGGCAAATTACAATAGCGATGGACAGATCGTCGTAGCTGGAAGTAAGAGTGATCTAAAAGATATGGAGCAAGTGTTTAAGGATGCTGGAGCTAAACGGGCTATTTTACTAAATATGTCTATTGCTAGTCATTGTCCTCTTTTAGAATCTGCCTCAACTCCTTTAAAGAGTGAGCTTGAAAGAGTCTTAAAAGATGAATTCTTAGCTCCTGTAGTTTCTAATGTAACAGCAAAAAAATATGATAATAAAAAAGAGGCAATAGACTTGCTGGCAAATCAACTCACAAAACCTGTTTTATACAAACAATCGATAAAAGCATATGAAGATGATATTGATCTTTTTATTGAGTTTGGTGGATCTGTATTAAAGGGGCTAAATAGAAGAGGAGTTAAAAATCCTACTATAAGCATAGTCGATACAAATACACTTCATAGTGCATTTGAGGAACTTAAATGAAAGTAGCTTTGGCTCAAATATCTCCTAAACTTTCTAGAGATAATTTCGAGTTACATGTGCAGTACATAAAAGAAGCCAAAGAAAAAGGAGCTCTTCTTGTAGTTTTTCCTGAACTCTCTATGAATGGATATATGCTGATGGATTCAGTCTATGAAGATGCTTTTTTGATTGACGAGTTAGAGAAGATTGCTAAAATGAGTAAAGATATAGATATTGTAATAGGAGCAGTGACAAAAGAAGATCATAAAATTTATAATTCTGCTTTATATTTTGCAAACGAAAAACTCATACACATACATCATAAAAATCATCTTCCAAACTATGGTATGTTTCAAGAAGCAAGATTCTTTTTTAAAGGTGACTCTTTTGAGTGCTTTGAAACAAAATTTGGACGAGCCATGATGGTAGTGTGTGAAGATTTGTGGAACTCTAAGACTATTGATAAGATTACATCATTAAAGCCTGAAGTTCTCTTCGTGCTTGCAAACTCTCCTTCAAGAGACTTCACTGATGATGGAGTTTTGGAGATTGAAAAAAAGTGGACTAGAATTCTATCTACTACTTCGATACTATCAGGTGCAAATATAATTTTTGTAAATAGAGTTGGATTTGAAGATGGTATGGGATTTTGGGGTGGAAGTAAAGTGCTTTATCCAAACGGGAAAGTAGAAGTTTGCGCACCATTTTTTGAAAAAGATCTTTTGATAAGTTCTATAAATTCCAAAGTTTCACAAATAAAAAAATATCTTTTGAGAGGTGATTAGATGAGAGTTGCCATAATGGGTGCTATGATAGAAGAGATTACTCCACTACTAGAATATATCGGTGATTATAAAGAACATAGATATGCAGATAATACATTTTATGAGGCAAAATATAAGGGTTTAGATCTAATAATCGCTTATTCTAAAATCGGAAAAGTTTTTTCTGCTTTAACGGCTTCAACTTTGATAGAGAAGTTTGGAGCAAATAAGCTTCTTTTTACTGGAGTAGCAGGTGCGATAAATGAAAATTTAAAAGTTGGTGACCTAATAGTGGCGACAAAACTTTGTCAGCATGATGTAGATATTGTAGCATTTGGACATCCATACGGTTTTGTTCCAGAGGGTAAATTGTTTATAGATACTAATACTAGCTTAAGAGAGATCGCTAAAAATGTATCAGATGAATTAAATATCAAACTTTATGAAGGGGTGATAGCAACAGGAGATCAGTTCATAGCATCACCACAGAAGAAAGAGTGGATACAAAAAACTTTTCATGCAGATGCTATTGAGATGGAGGGAGCTAGTGTAGCTGTAGTTTGTGATGCTCTAAATGTTGACTTTTTTATTCTTAGATCAATCAGCGACGCAGCTGATATGGATGCTGGATTTGATTTTGATAAATTTTTAGAGAGTTCAGCCAAGCAGAGTGCAAATTTTATTGTCAAAATGCTAGAACACTTGATCTAAATGGTAGCACTTTCGAAAAAACTTTTAAAAACAATAGGCAAAACAAATGCCAAGTATAATCTCATAGAAAATGGTGACAAAGTAATACTTGGTCTTAGTGGCGGAAAAGATTCACTTACTTTAGCACACGCTTTAAACCATAGAAAAAAAGTTGTACCTTTTAAGTTTGATTTTTTGGCAGTGACTGTTGATTATGGGGATGGTACAGATTTTAGTAAATTGATATCTCATTGTAAAGAACATGATATCCCCCATATTGTTCATAAGACCAATATTTATGAAGTTGCACACGATACGATTAGAGAAAATTCATCATATTGTAGCTATTTTTCTAGGATGAGAAGAGGAGCACTCTATAAAGTAGCTCTTGAAAATGGTTTCACTAAACTTGCTTTAGGACACCACCTAGATGATGCTGTGGAAAGTTTCTTTATGAATTTTTTATACAATGGTGCTTTGCGTTCTATGCCACCAATTTATAGAGCTGATAATGGTCTGTTAGTGATTCGTCCTCTTATTCATGTAAGAGAGAGACAGTTGATAGATGCCGCTATAAATAACGATATGCCAGTTATCGGAGATGAAGCATGTCCTGGTTTTAATTTTCAAACAAAAATACCATATGCAAGAGCTAAAACAAAAAAATTATTATCTGATCTTGAGGAGAGTAATCCAAAACTTTTTACATCTTTAAAGTCGGCATTTGAACATATACATGAGAGTAGTTTTTTTGATGAGCAGAGATTAAAGAGATAGAGAAACTATCTCTTTAATAACTTGAACTTACGGTAATCTTCTGATAAATGCATTTTTAGAAATTTTTCTAATCTTTGCCAAGTCTTCTCTTGCTTCCTCTTTTGAACTATAAGGTCCTACTACTAATAAAGAGGCATTTTTACCATTTAGTGTTGTATATTTGATTTCGTAATCAATTCCCTCTTGTTTTAGTTCATCAGTAAAGTGACATCCACTCTCTAAGTCGCTTTTAAATGCTGCTGCTAACTGTAGATAGTAATTTCCTCTATGAGTAGGCATTACCCTAGTATTATGTCTATATGTAGCTCTTGGGGCTTGCTTAACTTTTACTATTGTGATCTCTCTGTTTGTAGGTACACTAGGTTTTACATGTGAAACTGGTGCAGTAGTCTCTGGAATACTTTGAGTATTTGCTCCAAAGAAAAATCCAAGTCCAAGAGATGCTAATATATCAAGATCATTATCTTTAAATTTTTTGATACCTTGAATATCTGCTAAAAGATTCACTTTATCAGTTATATGATATTTTAGACCCATACCTGCATCAAAAAATCCTTGAGATTTATATCCATTAAACTCATTATCAACTCTTTCATATCCAAATCCTGAATATACATAAGGTGTTAGTCTGTTATATCCCAATCTAATATTGTGTAAACCATTGATATAAAATCTATCAACATCAGTTGAGACAGCTTTTCTCTTTTTCCCAAGATTTCCAATCTTCGGATGAAGCTCTTTTGCTGGTTTGTCCGTTTGTGGTACTTGAGGATTTGGCTCATGCGGTGTTAGATTATCATTTGCACCATTATTACCATCATGGATATGATTTGAGTCATCACCTTGACCTTGAGCTCCATTAGCACCTTGATCTAGTCCACCGTTACCTTGTAAGCCACCTTGACCTTGACCACCGTTTCCTTGAACAGCACCTTGATCTAGTCCACCATTACCTTGGAAACCGTCTTGACCTTGACCACCGTTTCCTTGGAAGCCACCTTGGACTAGACCGCCAGTTCCTTGTAAACCACCGAGGTGTGGACCGGAAGGTACG
>CAZYJF010000073.1:0-7363 GCA_964647715.1 uncultured Sulfurospirillum sp.
GATATAGGTAAAGTCATGACCTCTCTCAACCGCACCACTTAACCACTGAAAACCGATATCGTAAGTTGAACCATCTCCTCCAAAAGCGACAAACTTCACAGGAGCATCAGGATCTTATAAAGTACCTTTTCTCTTTCTAGCTTTATACATAGCCTCAGCTCCAGATATTGCCGTAGCAGCATTCTCGAAACCGATATGAATCCAGCTTGTATCCCATGAAGTGTATGGATAGACTGCCGTTGATACCTCCAAACATCCTGTGTTTGATGATATGACAAGGTTGTCATCCGTACAGTTCATCAACTCTCTTACGATGATTGAGTGTGCACAACCAGGACACAAAAGGTGAGCCCCCTCAAATCTATCATTTGCCGTTGAAAACTCTTTTAAGTTTTTTATCTTTTTAATTGTACTCATACTTCTCCCCTCTTATTCAAAGTATTCCATTTTTGGACCACGAAGACTGATAAACTGTTGTACCAATCCATTTCTCTTTCCATTTTTAGCATTTTGATCCAACTCTTTATAAACAGCTTCAATATCTTCAAGTGTTAAATCTCTACCACCAAGACCATAAATATAGTTAGTCATTACCGGCTGCTCTTTAGCTGCCATCAATGCACCTGCCACCTCATTATACAATGCTCCCAAAGCACCTCCTGGAGCACTTCTATCCATACAAGCAACAGCTTTTACACCATCAAGAGCATCTCTGATGTCATCAAATGGAAATGGTCTAAAGACTCTTGGAGCTACAACACCAGCTTTTATATTGTGCTTCTCTCTCATCTCTTTTGCGACAAGTCTTGCAGTTTCGACGGTTGATCCAAGAGCCACTATCGCAACATCCGCATCATCCATCATATAGTTTTCAACTCTGTTGTATTTTCTACCTGTCTTTTTCTCAAAGTCAGCAAATACTTTGTTTATCACATCTCGTGACTCCATCAAAGCTTTGTGCTGTCTAGCTTTATGCTCATAGTGCCAATCCTCTTCAGTTTGAGCTCCATAAGTTACAGGTCTTGTAAAATCAAGCATCTCATCAACTGGCTGATATTTACCTACAAATTCATATGCTTCATCATCGCTCAAAGGTTTCACATTGTGAGCTGTGTGTGAAGTGATAAATCCATCTTGATGCACCATCACTGGAAGTCTCACAGAGTGATCCTCACCGATTTTAAATGCACAAAGAGTTAGATCATAAGCTTCTTGAGCATTAAAAGCATCTATTTGAATCCAGCCACTATCACGACCTAGATACATATCTGAGTGATCTCCACGAACATTAAGAGGAGAAGCCAAAGCTCTATTTACCACACAAAGCACGATAGGAAGCCTCATACCTGAAGCTTGATAAAGTACCTCGACCATCAAGGCATACCCTTGAGAACTAGTAGCAGTCGCTACTCTACCTCCAGCAGCAGCAGCTCCTACACATCCACTCATAGCAGCATGCTCACTCTCAACCATCACAAACTCGCCATCTACATAGCCATCTGAAACAAACTTACCATATCCCTCAACTATCGGTGTAGAAGGAGTAATAGGATAAGCCGATACCACATCGACTTGTGCTTGTCTTAGTGCATTTGCAGCCGCAAAGTTACCATCCCAAACTACTACCTCAGGTAGATCAATCTTCTCTGCCATTACTTCTCCTCACCTTTGCTTTTTTTCTTCTTCTCGGGCCATTTATTTAGTGCCTCTTCAACATCTTCTCTCTCATTAAACATCCAAAGAGATTTTGGATTTGTAGGACAAACTTCCACACAAACACCACAACCTTTACAGTGGTCATAATCGATACCTATCATGATCTTATCTCTTGATACGATAGAAGTATCTGGACAAAATACCCAACAGTTTTGACAATCGATACAGATATCTCTGTTATAGACTGGTTTAATCGATCTCCAATCAGCCACAGATGCTGCATAAGAGTTTGTAGGAGCATAATCCCTCTCTTCTTGCTTCAAAAATGCAGGATTTGTATCCAAAGAGTTAAACGAATCAAGTAAAACTCCTTGAGTAACCTGATCCCAATCTAAAAGTTCCGTTTTCTCTAGTGAGATAAATTCATCAACACTTTTACTTTTGTTTATCATAATCTTCCCCTCTACTTTACTTCGTTATAAGCTCTAGTGATAGCTTCCATATTTGCATCGATGATTTTTTGTGGAAACTTTGAAAGAACCTTTAGCATCTTATCTTTAAAAAAATCAAGCTCAAACATACCAGAAACTTTCATCAATGCTCCAAGCATCGGTGTGTTTGGGATAGGTCTTCCTATCGTATCCATCGCAATTTGAATACAGTCAACAGTATATAAATCTTTATCTTTTAGAGCAGGAACTTCACTCTTTAGCTCTTCAGGGCTCATATGAGTAGTTACTATATATTTTGTACTTGGTTTATCATCATAAGCGATATCAGAAGTATATACCAAACCCGGATCGATAACCAATACATAATCTGGACTCATTTTCTTTGCATGATTGATAATAGGCTCTTCTGCCACTCTATTATAAGCAGTCATAGAAGCCCCTCTTTTAGCTGATCCATAGAGTGCAAATGCTTGAACCTCTTTACCCGTTGTCGCTATAACATCCCCCAAACCTTTAGCACCAGTCACGGCACCTTGACCGGCACGACTGTGCCATCTGATCTCGACCATTAAAACTCCTTCCCTTTTTTATACAATTAGTTGCTAAATTTTAGACTATTTTTACTTAATATCGCCTTTATTATAAAATTTTATATATTTTATAGCTAATTGTGTTTCTTTTTGTAATATTTCACTTTTGCATTCAAGTAGCTCTTTTTTACTGGCATAACCACTTAAAACTGCGACCGATTTCACCCCTGCTCTTTTGGCACTGATGATATCCAAACAGGTATCGCCTATCATCCAAACTTTCTCTTTATCTTCAACAGCCATCATCTTTAGTGCTGTGTCGATTGGCTGTGGGTGAGGCTTTGGATACTCAACATCTTCTCTTCCTACAAGCACTTCAAAGTAATCCATCAAACCAAAATGCTCCATCAACTCCTTTGAATATTTGCCAGTTTTGGTTGTGACGATACCAAGTCTCGCAAAGCTTGAAGCCTCTTCTATCGCCTCTTTGGCATTTGGTAGGAGTCTTGTCATCTGCTTTGATCTACTTCTATAATGGCTCTTGTAACAATCAACCATATCCCATACTATCTTCTCATCCACTCCTAACTCTTTATACATATGATCTAGTGGATGTCCTATGAGTGATTTTATTTTGTTTGGATTGGCTTGAGGAAGTGAAAAATCATCAAAACTATCTTTAAAAGAACTTAAAATCGCTTCAGTAGAGTCTATTAGTGTGCCGTCAAGATCAAATAGTATCACTAGACTCAAGGCTTAATCCAATCAATCTCATTGTGCATGATACCTATAAGAGAAGGAGATACATTTTTTATCTTTTTATTTACGGCAGTGATAGAGTTTGGGATATATAAAAATAGGTATGGATTATCGCCGACAATTAGAGCAAAAATCTCTTTGTAGATCTTGCCGACCTCTTTTAGATCGGTAAGTTTCTCAGCCTTCTTGATTAGATTATCTACTTTTTCATTCTTGTAGTGGATAAAGTTAAACCCTCCCTTTTTGTCCGATTCGCTGTGCCAGATCGAGTAAGCATCAGGCATCAGCCCAAGTCCCCATCCTAAAATAATCGCTTCAAAATGTCTCGGGTTTACCACCGTGTTTAAAAAAGCTTGCCACTCCATCGTTCTTATCTTTACATTGACTCCTATTTTTTGGAGTTGGTGTTGGATGATTTGTGCGGCATAGACTCTTATTTTGTTGTTTGAGTTTGTGACCAATTCAAAAGAAAGTGGATTAGCTTTGCTGTATCCCGCCTCTTTTAGTAGCTCTTTTGCCCTCTTTAGATCAAGCTTTGGGGCTTTGATATCATCATTGAATGCAAAAGTACCAGGCATAAAAGGACCTCTACAAACCCTTGCATGTCCAAAAAATAAAATATCCACAAGCTCTTTTCTGTCTATTGCCAAAGAGAGAGCTTGGCGAACTTTTGGGTCTTTGAACTTTGGATTTTGTAGATTAAACCCCATATAGGTGTAGCCGTGTGAAATCTGCTCGTAGATATTGAAGTGATCTTTAAAATTCTTGTCTATCTGTCTTTGAACCTGCATAGGAGAGAGTGATCCAAGATCAAGCTTATATGATTTTAGCATCAAAAAAGCAGTGGCAGGATCAGGTACAAAGTGGTAGCTTAGTTTGTCTATATTTGGCTTATGCTCAAAGTAGTTTGGATTTGCCTCTAGGTTGATATCTTTTGATATTTCAAAACCTTTGAGAGTATATCTGCCAGTTCCTATTGGGTGTTGATTGAAACTGCTTGTCATGATATCTTTTTCATTTTCAAGTATATGTTTTGGTACGATTGAACTCATCCAAGTGTGAAGTGCTTTAAAATATGGCTCTTTATAGATTACTTTAATAGTATAATCATCTATTAGCTTCACCTCTTTGACATACCTAAACTCACTAGCATATGGAGTGAAAACTTTTGGCGAAGTGATAAGGCGATAGGTAAATAGAACATCTTTGGCACTAAAAGGGACACCATCACTCCACTTCACATCATCTCTTAGGTGAAAAAGGATGGTTTTTTCATCCAAAAACTTCCAGCTTTTGGCAAGTGAAGGTTTTATATTTCCATCTTTGTCATATTTTATCAGCGAATCAAAAATCCAATCGGAAATCTCTCCTGAAGCTGAATCGGTAGCGATTAGAGGATTTAGTTTGGATGGGTTTGAAGATATAGCAAGGTGCAAGGTAGAGCTAAAAAGTGGGATATAAAAAATTATAAGTAAAAATAGTCTCTTCATCAAGTGGATTATAATCAAGATTGTCTTAAAATGCAGACATTCAAAATAGTTTAAAAGGACTAAAAAAATGTTAAGAAAAATGTTATTAATTTCACTAATCACAGTTCCTCTTTTTTCAGCGGAAAAAGCTTCTTTTGGTTTAAATATCAACAGCGATGATCTAGAGGTTGAAGGAAGAATGTCTTTAGCGGTAAAAACTCACAGGTTGGAGTATAGAAACTACTATATAGATGGTAATTTTATCAAAGGCAAAGATGACAATCTATATGGTGTCGGGTTTTATGTAGAAAATTCTCCTCAAGGCTACTCAAACCTTACATTTGGAGTAGGATTAAGGTCGATATTCTCAAGTAATGATGATTTGGATACAACTTTTGTAGCTATACCTCTTCAAATCAGTGCAAAAGCTAGGATGTATCTTGGAAACCTCCCAAAAAGCTCTTTGGGTATGAAACTAGCATATGCTCCCAAACCTCTTGCATTTAGCGATGCTAGTGGATATTTTGAGTATAGGATAGAGGTAGATATGCAAGTTATCCCTAACATTGATGTCTATTTTGGGTATAGAAATATCGACACAGATTATGACAAAAAAGATTACAACTTCAACTCAGCAGGGTATGCTGGGTTTAAGTTTTTGTTTTAAAGATCAAAAGAGTCACTTTTAAATGACTCTTTTTTATTTTTTCAATTCTATACTCTTTGTTTTGTTATTGTCAGTTTGTATAGTAACTTTTAAAGTTTTTTGTCTGTTTATTCCATCTTTTGAGCCAAACTGAAGTAAGAGTTTACAAAAGTCGTCTTTGCTCATCTTTGAGGTATCTTTACCATTTAATGAGAGAATTTTATCACCGATTTTAAGACCTGCTCTTTTAGCTACTGTCTTATCAGTGATAGCAGAGATAAACAATCCTCGCTCTTCATTCCAAAATGGTGTTAAACCAAATGTTTCATTGAAGCCCTCATCCAAAGCACTCTTGTTGAGAGCTTTAAAGTATGCCTTTTGTGTAGGAAAATCAAGTATGATATCAAAATGTTTTAAAAAACCATTACCTATCAAAAATGCACCACTATTATCTACTTCTATGGGAAATGACTCTATCTTTATCTTTGAATCTAAGTTAAAATTTTTCACAAGAAATGTTCTTTGTATATTCTCATTTGTTCCACCGATACTACTTGAAGAAATACCCTTTGTCTCTTGAAGATCATAACCTTGCTTTTGCATCATAGGAATTACAGTTGGATTGCCTAGCTGTATATTTGAGTTTTTGCCTGTGTCTATATGAAAATATGCATCACCAAAAGGGAAAATAAGATGAACTAAAGGACCATTTCTAAAGTTAAACTTCATATCGAGGGAAGTGTATCCCTTGTGTTCAAGCTCCTTGTCTGATAAAATGATTTGTTGATTTTGGTAATCTAGCTTGATCTTTAAATCTTTCATATAGTTGTAACCCAAGATTCCATCAAAACCTAAGCAAGATATGGGGAATTTACTCCTAAAATCATCTACAAATACTATATAATCTCTAAAATCTAAATCTTCTACTTTTAAAGAGGAAAGTTTATATAAAGAGCGATCTAACTGCCGACCTGCAGAGTCTGTCAACTTTACAGGCTTGCCAACCATTTCTAAGTGCAACTCTTTTACAAGATGCGAAGGTATGGTAGTAGGTGCAGCTGAGTCAAATAAAAAGTCATAACTTTTATCACCGATCTGCACCTTGATGATAGGAAGTCCACCCACAAATTTAAACGGCACAGTTGTTGTAAAATTTAGATCATCTACTTTTCCCATTCTTGAAGGGTCTGTTAAAGTATTTGGCTCTTTGGCATTGCAAATATCCACTATGGTAGATAGAATGATTATCACTGAAAATAATATACTGCTTATGTTTTTAGTCATTTTTAACCTTTTGCTAATCATACCTTAAACATGTACAAAAATATCCTCATATTTTAGTCTTGATTTTGGAAGCTTTGCATTAAAGTCTTCTTCGCTGTGGTATCCGATGGCAAGAGCTACTTCGCAGACATAGCCATCTAGTTCTTCTTCAAACGCTTTAGCAACACGAGGAACATCAATACCCTCTAAACATGTAGAGTCAATGCCAAGCCTTGCCAAGGTATGCAGTGCATTACCTAGTGCGATATAGAGTTGTGCTTTGGTCCAGTTTCCGTTAAAACCGTTTTCGTCTGTGTTCATCTCACAAAAAACAAATCCGCCAAATGCCTTTTCTCTATCTTCTGGTTTTATTCTTCCATCTTTGATGCCCTGATCTACCACTTTGGCATAATCATCTCTTGTATAGTGTGCATTATGAGCAAAAAGAATAACTTTAGAGCAATCTAAAACAAGTTGTTGATTGAATTTGTATTTTTCGGCAAAGGTATCATACATTTTTTGTTTGGCTTCATCACTCTCTAAGACTATGAACTTCCATGGTTGAGAGTTGATAGAAGATGCAGTTAA
>CAZYJF010000074.1:0-7304 GCA_964647715.1 uncultured Sulfurospirillum sp.
AGAGCATGATGTCTTGGTAGTGATTGGTGATAGTGCTGATATCGCTTCTTTTAAATTAGAACTGTTGAAGGCATAAGAATGGAATTAGTGATATTTGGTTACTCAAACAGTGCTGTTGAGTTGGCACATTTGTTAAGACAAAAAGATAAAAAATTTAAGATTATTACATATCAGGAGAAAAACACCAAGAGAGCAAAAGATGCCGGTTTTGATGTCACAGAGTTAGATCTCTTACATAAAGATGACTTTTTAAAGATTGGTATAGGTAAAGATGTAAAAACACTCTTTTGTATGGATGGAAGTAGTACTAAAAATCTCTTTGTAACCTTAAATGCTAGAAATATAGATCCAGATATTAATATAATTTCTATCATCAGCAGTCAAGATGAAGAGATTAAGATGAAATTGGCAGGTGCGAACTATTGTGTGGATCCTTATGATCTAGGGTCTCACAGGATTTATAGATTGATTAAAAAACCAAGAGTTTTTGATCTTCTTGATAGTATGATCTTTCAAAATATGGAGTATAAGATAGATGAAGTACGAGTTCCAAAAACTTCATCTTTAATAGGAATTGAATTTCATAAGCTAACAATTGAAAAAGATTATGAGTTGCTTTTGCTTGGAGTTTATTCTAGGGGGAAGTTTTACTACAATACTCATAAGGTTTATCACAAAATAAAAGAGGGTGATGTTTTTGTAGTTTCAGGTAAACAAAAGGCGATAGAGAATTTTTCTAAAGGGGTGAAGAGGTGAAAATAGGAGTTATTGGAGCTGGAAAATGGGGAGAAGCACTCTTTTTTGCACTATCTCAAAATCCTAAGAATGAAGTCTATATCACTTCAAGAAAACAAAGAGATTTGCCAAATTTTATAACGATTGATGAAATTATGGAGTTTGAGTATCTGCTGATTGCTATATCTGCTCAACATATTAGAGAGTGGATGGATGAGAATTTTATCTATAAAAATCAAAAAGTTTTGGTAGCAAGTAAGGGTATAGAGATTAAAAGTGGAAAATTTTTGAATGAGGTTTTTGCTGAGTTTTTGCCCAAAGAGAATTTAGCCTATATCAGTGGACCATCATTTGCAAAAGAGGTTATGATGGGCCTTCCTACAGCTCTTGTTATCAGTTCAGTTGAGAACTCTTTAGCAAGAACTTTTTCATCTGTTTTTCCAGACTTTATCAAAACATATACTAGTGATGATGTGATAGGAGCAGAGGTTGGAGGAGCTTATAAAAATGTCATAGCGATTGCTGGGGGTATTAGTGACGGATTGGAGCTTGGAAACAATGCAAGAGCAGCACTCATCTCAAGAGGGCTTGTGGAGATGGCTAGATTTGGGGAGTTTTTTGGAGCAAAAAAGGATACATTTTTATCTCTTGGAGGGGCAGGGGATCTCTTTTTGAGTGCTTCAAGCACTCTTTCAAGAAACTATAGAGTGGGTTTTGGCTTGGCAAAAAATAGAAGTTTAGAGTCGATATTACAAGAGCTTGGAGAGGTAGCGGAAGGGGTCTATACAGCTGAAGCGATTGTGAATATCTCAAAAGAAAAAAACATCTATACACCTATAGCTAATGAAGTGTTTAAGATGATAAAAGGGAAAGACCCCCATGAATCTTTAAAGGCTCTTTTGAAAAACGACTCATAACTTTAACTTATTAACTGTCTGTTTACAAAACAGTTATATAATACAAATACCCAAAGTTTCATTTTAACTCCTTTTACGCACACGCTTGAACTTTGGGTTTATCTGAAATATCTAATTGATGCAAATCCAGCCACTTTTGTTTTTGAGATCAGATCGACTTCTTTTTGAGTTAATATTCCTCCTAGTGCAATGATTTTATCAGGAAATTGTTTGCTAATTTTTTTTAAATTCTCAATCCCTTTAGCTTCACCTTTGTTTGGAGTATCAAAGATAGGTGAGTAAGTGATAAAATCGGCTCCCAAAGAGAGAGCCAAAGCTGCTTCCTCCTGGCTGTGAGTACTGATAATCACCTCTAAGCCAAGTCTCTTAGCCTCTTTGATATCAAAGAGTTGATCTGATTTTAGATGTACACCATCGTAAGCTAAAAGTTCTGCAATTTTGTAGTCGCTACTTAAGAAGAGTTTTGCATCCAAAAGAGATCTTGCATTATCGATAAACTCTTTTGCATTTGATTTGATGGCTACTCTTCTACCATCTCTAAAAGAGATAAAGTTTGGAGAGTGTTTGGCAATTAAAGAGATAGAGTCGATATCAAAATATGGTGTTATTGCATATTTAATCATTATCTTCTTGGTGCCAAAATGGAGTTCCTATTGTTGGAGTGGAGGGTGAGGCAAACTCTCTTTTTTTCATCATCCCAGCCTCATAAGCCATTCGTCCGGCATTTACACCATCTCTAAAAGCTTTTGCCATCTTCACAGGGTCAATTGAGAGTGCGATAGCTGAATTTAGTAAAACTCCATCATATCCCATCTCCATGGCCATAGCCGCATGTGAAGGTTTTCCTATACCTGCATCTACAATTAGTGTGATATCTTTGAATCTCTCTCTTAGAGTCTTAAGATTGTATGGATTCATCAAGCCCATCCCAGATCCAATTGGTGAACCCCAAGGCATTAGGACTTTGCATCCAAGATCAACTAGTTTTGAACATACCACAAGATCATCAGTGATATATGGAAAAACCTCAAAACCATCTTCTATCAAAATTCTTGCTGCTTCAAGACTCTCATAGGGGTCAGGTTGGAGTGTATATTCATCGCCTATGACTTCAAGTTTAATCCAGTTTGTATTAAAAAGTTCTCTTGCCATATGAGCTAGAGTAACAGCCTCTTTGGCACTCTTGCATCCTGCTGTGTTTGGCAAAAGTTTGAGATCTAGTTTTTTAATAATCTCAAAAAATCTCTCTCCCTTGTCCTCGCTGACACTTTGTCTTCTTAGAGAGAGTGTTACCACCTCTGCACCACTGCTTTTTATCGACTCTTCCATAATAGAAGGTGATGGATAGAGTGCTGACCCTATAAAGAGTCTGCTTTTTAGTGAAGTATTTGCTATTTTTAACATCTCATCCTCCGCTCATTGGCTCTAAAATCTCAAGCTTATCGCCATCTTTTAATATACATTTTTCATAGTTTTTTTGTGGTAAAAATTCCAGGTTATGAGCAACGACAAATTTTTTATCCCCATAAGCCATTTGCTCTATCAACTCTTTGACACTTAAAGAGTCACTAATTTGCATCCTCTTATCATTTACAAATATCTCTATCATTTTATCATCCTTAATGCTTCTTCTACAATGGCAGGAGCTAGAAGATATCCGTGACGATAAAGACCATTGATTGTGATTATGTTGTCATCTTTGATTATTTTTGGCAGATTATCTTTGAAAGCTGGTCTTATGTTTGTATCGCACTTGATAATTCTAGCTTCTGCAAAAGAGGAGTGGAGTGAGTAGAGGGCTGAGAGAAGTTCAAGTGAAGATCGAACTGATATTGGGGATTTGTCGTTGGATTGGATCTCGGTAGCTCCTATGATATAACGACCTTCTCCTCTTGGAACGATGTATAATTTATATCTTGGATGCATCATTCTAACTGGTCTTTTTAAATCTAATTCCTTGTTTTGTACCCAAAGAACTTCTCCTCTAACACCCCTTAGATTATCCAAACTCTTTGTAGCTCCTATTCCTCTAGTATCAAATGTAAGATCATATACATTTTTGAAACTATCAAGATCTACAATTTCCTCTTTTTCGTACCACTTTATATTTTTACTTTTTTTTAGGAACTTTTCTGATGCTTGCATAAAAGTTTGTGCATCTATGACACCTTCTTGTGGTATATAAAAAGCTCTTTTACTCTGATCTAGCTCTGGTTCAAGTTCTAAAATCTCCTCTTGACTTAAGTATTTTATCTCTTTTGCTTCATCAACTTTTGCTTTTAGTGTATCGATGAAGTGATCTAACTCTGAATAATCTTGTGGATGAGCTGTAATGATAGTGCCTTTTTGAGAAAATGCCTCTTTGATTCCAAGAACTTTTGTGATTTGTCTCCAAAGTTGAATCGATCTCTTGCCCTTCTCAAAGATAATCGATTCGGCACTTTCAAGTTCTGCAAAAAGAGCTAGCATTCCAGCAGCTGTCCATCCGGCAGCACTTTTTTCATTTTCTCTATCCTTTTCAAAGATAGATATTTGGTGATCTTCTTTTTGAAGCTCTAGTGCTAAAAGCCTGCCGACCAATCCTCCTCCTATGATTGCTATCTCCATTATTTGCCTCCTTTAATGGTGTCGATTATCCTTTTTGGATCGTTTGAATTAAGAAGAGCTGATGAGATTGCTATACAATCGATACCAAGATTTTCTATATCTTTGAAGTTCCTCTCATTAATCCCTCCAATTGCAACTATATCTATATCAACTTCTTTTTTTATTTGCTCTAAACCTTGGAGTCCAATGACCTTTGCATTCTCTTTTGTATTGGTAGGGAAAACTGCTCCTACACCGATATATGATGCACCTCCATCTTTGGCTTTTTTAGCCTCTTCAACGGATCTGCAACTAAGTCCGATAATTTTGTCAAAACTATCTCTTGCTGTTTGAAGATTCATATCATCTTGTCCTATATGGACTCCATCAGCCTTTATAGTTTTGGCTATATCGACATAGTCATTGATGATAAAAGTAACACCGTTTTTTTCACAAATCTCTTTATATCTAAGAGCTTCTTCTATGATCTTCTCATAGCTTAATTTTTTTACTCTTAGCTGAAATAGATCGACTCCACTTTCAATCACCTCTTTTGTCTTTTCAAAGCTATATTTTTTATCTCCAATAAGATAGATCTTCATCATTTCTCCAGCATAAAAAAGTGATTTAATGACCCCTTGCCTTTACCTGTATCGTAGGCAAATGAGAGGGAGTTTTGAAGATAATCGATTGCTTTTTCCACTGCTTTTGGTATCTCAAATCCCAAAGCACTAAAACAAGCAATGGCAGAGGAGAGTGTACAACCTGTTCCGTGAGTGTTTTTGCTATCAATTTTTGGATGGGAAAAACTGAAATACTCTTCGTTGTAAAGAAGTAGATCAGTAAGCATCTCATCTTTTAAATGACCACCTTTAAGAAGAGTGTTTTTTGCATCAATCTTTTTTATGGCTTTTTTCATATCTTCATAATTTTCTATCACCACTCCACTTAAAATCTCTGCTTCATCGATGTTTGGGGTAAGAAGTGTGATTTTATGAAAAAGTTTTTTTAAGCACTCTAAATCTTTATCATCAAGTATCTTTTTACCACTGCTTGTTTGGATGATTGGATCTAAGATTATTGGAATTTCTAGATTTTGGATTAGATCATAAATGAGCTCTATCTGCTCGCATCCTTTTAGCATCCCTATCTTGATGGCTTTGATATCAAAATCTTCACTTAGAGTGATAAATTGTTCTTTTATCATTGACTGAGGCATTAGATAACTTTTAAAAAAAGTTTGTGTATTTTGAATAGTCTGTGTTGTAGCGATGGACAAGGCATAACAGCCATTAGCAGATATGGTTTTGATATCTGCTTGGATGCCAGCACCGCCACTTGGATCTGATCCTGCGATGCTAAGGACTATGGGATGGCTCATCAACTATCCTTTTTGATGTAAACTTTTGAACCTAACTCTTTGAATGTTTGGCTCATTTCATCCATCCCCTTTCTTTTTGCATCTTCGATGCTTAGCTCTTGATCTTTGGCAAAATCCCTTACTTCTTGAGAAATTTTCATCGAGCAAAATTTTGGACCACACATCGAACAAAAGTGTGCCACTTTGGCAGATTCAGTAGGGAGTTCTTCATCGTGGAATTCTCTTGCACGATATGGATCTAATCCAATATTGAACTGATCTACCCATCTAAACTCAAATCTCGCCTTACTCATAGCATCATCTCTAGCTCTAGCACCCGGATGTCCTTTGGCTATATCTCCTGCATGGGCGGCGATTTTGTAAGTAATCAATCCCTCTTTTACATCTTCACGATCAGGAAGTCCAAGATGCTCTTTGGGAGTTACATAGCAGAGCATCGCACATCCATACCATCCAATCATCGCAGCTCCTATGCCTGAAGTGAAGTGATCATATCCTGGAGCGATGTCAGTTGTGAGGGGTCCTAGAGTATAAAATGGAGCTTCATCACACCACTCAAGCTGTTTTTCCATATTTTCTTTAATTAGGTGCATCGGTACATGACCTGGTCCCTCTATGATTGTCTGCACATCGTGTTCCCAAGCGATTTTGGTGAGTCTTCCAAGCTCTTTTAACTCGGCAAACTGAGCTTCATCATTCGCATCGGCAAGTGATCCAGGTCTCAAACCATCCCCAAGAGAGAATGTGATATCGTAAGCTTTCATAATCTCACAAATCTCTTCAAAGTGGGTATTTAAGAAGTTCTCTTGATGGTGGGCTATCATCCACTTTGCCATAATAGAGCCACCCCTGCTTACAATACCGGTAACTCTTTTGGCTGTCATTGGTACATGATGAAGCAGAAGACCAGCATGAATCGTAAAGTAATCAACTCCCTGTTCAGCCTGTTCAATCAAGGTATCTTTAAAGACTTCCCATGTGAGATCTTCAGCAATTCCGTTTACCTTCTCAAGTGCTTGATAAATTGGCACGGTTCCAATAGGTACTGGAGAGTTTCTAAGGATCCAATCTCTTGTGGTGTGTATATCTTTTCCTGTACTTAGATCCATCACAGTATCTGCTCCCCATCTAGTGGACCAGACCATCTTTTCTACCTCTTCTTCTATGGATGAACTTGTAGCTGAGTTTCCTATATTTGCATTGACTTTGGTAAGGAAATTTCTTCCTATAATCATGGGTTCAAGTTCTGGGTGGTTGATGTTGCAGGGGATTACTGCTCTTCCTCTTGCTATCTCGTCACGGACAAATTCAGGGGTGATTAGATCAGGTAGATTTGCACCAAAACTCTCTCCCTTAAGTCTATTTTCCCTCTCAGGATCAAGAAGATAGTTTTTAGCTGCTGCTCTGTCTTGATTTTCTCTGATTGCTACATATTCCATTTCCGGTGTGATGATACCTTTTCTTGCATAGTGGAGTTGGGTTAGGTTTTTACCCTTTTTTGCACGAAGAGGCTTTCTATATAGTTTGGATGAACCTGCAACTGCAGTGGAAGAGAGTTCACTTTTGTAACCGTTGTCTTCAGGTTTTACTACTCTTCCCTCATAAGTCTCACAATCACCCCTTTTTAAAATCCACTCTTTTCTAATAGGTTTTAATCCCTCTTGAAGGTCTATCTTCTCATTTGG
>CAZYJF010000075.1:0-7172 GCA_964647715.1 uncultured Sulfurospirillum sp.
GATGAGTTGATGTGGAGATATTATGAGCTTTTGAGTCACAAATCTTTAGCCCAGATAGAAGAGTTACAGAGTAAAGTAGAAAGTGGAGAACTCCATCCTAAAAAGGTCAAAGAGGATTTGGCTATGGAGTTAGTTGCCAAATATCACTCCCAAGAAGATGCACTAAAAGCAAAAGATGAGTTTGATAGAGTTCACAAAAATGCAAAATTACCTACCGATATGAGCGAATTTGACTTAAGTGGACCTATCTGGATCGCAAAAGCTCTTGTTGAGTCAAAGCTGAGCTCTTCAACTTCACAAGCAAGAAGAGATATCAAGCAGGGTGCTGTAAAGATAGATCAACAAAAAATAGATGATGAACAGTTACAGCTTGAGAGTGGAGAGTATATTTTACAAGTAGGAAAAAGAAAATTTGCTAAAGTAAGGATTGCTTAATGAGTTTAAAAATAGGAAAGTTTACGATTAAACATCCAATTGTACAAGGTGGTATGGGTGTAGGAATCAGTTGGGATAAATTGGCTGGAAATGTGAGCAAAGAGGGTGGTCTTGGGATCATCTCTAGTGTTGGTACTGGTTATTATAATAATCAAGCTTATGTAGATAAAGCAGTCGCTGGAAAACCATACGAAGCACTAAACTTCTACAGTGGAAAAGCACTAAAGCAGATCTTCAAAAATGCTAGAGAGATTTGTGGTGATGCACCTCTTGGCTGTAATGTACTATATGCTATAAACGACTACGGAAGAGTGGTTCGTGATGCTTGTGAAGCAGGTGCAGATGCCATCATCACAGGTGCTGGTCTTCCTACAAATATGCCTGAATTTACTCATGGCTTTCCTGATGTAGCCCTTATCCCTATCGTTTCATCAGCAAAAGCTCTAAAGATCATATGCAAAAGATGGACACAAAGATATAACAGACTTCCAGATGCAGTAATCGTAGAAGGTCCAAAGAGTGGAGGGCATCAAGGTTTTACTTATGAGCAGTGTTCTATGGAAGAGTTTCAGTTAGAAAATCTTATTGCACCGGTTAAAGAAGAGATAAAAAAGTGGGGAGATTTTCCACTGATTGCTGCTGGTGGTGTTTGGGATAAGAGTGATATCGACAAGATGATGGAACTTGGAGCTGACGGAGTTCAAATGGGAACTAGATTTATCGGTACTCATGAGTGTGATGCAAATGACAACTTTAAAAAAGTACTACTTGAATCCAAAGAAGAAGATATCAAGCTTTTAAAATCTCCAGTAGGATATCCTGCAAGAGGGGTAAGAACAAATCTTATCAAAATGGTAGAAAATAAAGAAGGCCCAGCGATAAAATGTATAAGCAATTGTGTAGCACCTTGTAATAGAGGAGAAGAGGCTAAAGTGGTAGGATACTGTATCGCTGATAGATTATCAGATGCATACATGGGTAAAGAAGATACAGGTCTGTTTTTTACCGGTAGCAATGGTTATAGACTAAATGAGATAATATCTGTAAAAGAGTTGATGAATAGATTGGTTTATGGAGAAGATGATTAGAAATTTTCTTCTTCTTTCTCTTTTTGTACTAAATCTTTTTGCAAATAGTTTAAGTTTTGATATAGACAAGTTAAATAGAGCTATTCCTTATGCTACTAAGGGCGAGACTATACAAATACTTCACAAGTTAGAAAACTTATATATCCAATCAGTAATCGCAAAAGATAAAAAACTCATTGTAAAGTCCTTAAAAGGGATCATACAATCTAGAAAACTTTTGCATTTGGATGCTAGAACTTACGAAAAAGAGTATGCTTCTTTGACAAAAGGATCTGAAAAGATCCAAAGTTTAGAACAGGTCAAAGTAGAAAAATCAAAAGTAAGCAATAGAGTTCAAAAGAGTACAAGTTCTAGCAGACATCTAAGATCAGTATCATATAAAGACAATACAATTATCTTGAAGTTTGATAAAAAGTTAAGTCCAAGTGAACTAATCTCCTTTAATGATAACAACGAAAAGAGATCTTTTTACCAAAAAATCTACAATATAAAAGCTAGACTACAAGGTGCTATGAAGAGATTAAACACTCATTTAGATAGTGTCAAAATAGATGGCAAGGGAGATATTCTTAGAGTAGTCCTTCAAAATAGCTCTACCATATATGCAAAGGCATTTATTAGAGGTGGAAATCTTTTCATCAAAATAAACAATACTAAAACTGCCTCAGTTCATAAAAAAGCAAAGACTATCAAAATTACAAAAGAGTCTCACAAAGTTGATAGTAAAAAAAGTGCTAAACCAAAGAGTGTTAGTATCGAATCAAAACCTTTGTCAAGTTCTCCTATTTATGCTAGTTCAAAAGTGATAGTTATTGACCCCGGTCATGGTGGTAAGGATTCTGGAGCTGTTGGATATAAAAATCATTATGAGAAAAAAGCAGTATTAAAAGTTGCTAGGTATTTAAAAAAGATGCTGGTCGATAAGGGTTATAGAGTCTATTTAACTAGAGATGGAGATGATTTTGTATCACTAAAAAAGAGAACTCACATGGCGACAAAGCTTAATGCTGATCTATTCATCTCCATTCATGCAAATGCAGCTCCTAAGGGTAAAAAGTTATCTATGAAAGGACTTGAGACCTTCTTCTTATCTCCGGCAAGAACAGATCGTGCCAAAAGAGTAGCAGCAAAAGAGAATACTGCAGCTAGTTCATTGGATAGAAGATCAAAAGATGAAGTCCTTGGAGTATTAAATAAAACAAAGATTATTCAATCACACAAGCTAGCCATTGATCTGCAAAGTGCTTTGCTTGAAGCTACAAGAAAGAAGTTTAGAGGTATAAAAGATGGTGGAGTAAGAGAAGCTCCTTTTTGGGTACTAGTAGGTGCTCAAATGCCAGCAGCTCTAGTTGAGATAGGATACATCACAAACCCTATGGAGGGTGACAGGCTTTATAATCCATTCTACCAAAAAGCATTGGCAAAGGGTATCTATAACGGGATCAACAACTATTTTGCCAAGAATAGATGATCTAAAGAAGATACTTAAACTTTTGATTGGCTTTTATCAACAAAAATGAGCCAATCACTGCTGATATATAAACCAAGAGAGTAAAAAAGAGCTCATCCGTTATAGCTATTTGTTTATAGATCATGATAAAAAGAGGATGTATGAGATACAAAGCAGTTGCTAAAGTAGAGAGATTTTTACTATCTGATCTTATATTAAAATTTAAAAAGATCATAAAAAGAGCAGGGCTTAGGATGATGAGTGAAAGTAGATTATCAAAGTGTACATCACCTATGGATTTATAGTTAAAACTTGACTCTAAGATCAATAACATTAATCCAATAAAAGTGCCAATATAGAGAAATCTTTTGCTAATTTTATTTTGAAGATTAAATCTGTGTATCAAAAAACCAATTTCAAAAAAGACAAAACCTAAAAATAAAAAATTTCTATGACTTGGAGGCCAGTTTGCCAAAGAGTCTATTTTTGAAAATCTTTCTATATGGTATGCCCCTATATATTGGATAAACAAACCGATGATAAAAAGTGTGATGATTAAAAATATTAAAACTTTTGTAGAAAGATTTCTAAGAAGATAGGCTAAAATTCCAGCACCTACTATGGCATTTAAGTACCATAAATGCCAATATCCTGAAATTGCCACCTTGAATAACTCTTTGGGAGATTTAGAGAGATCAACCCAAAAGTATGCATAGATAAGCATCCACAAAATATACAAAACAGTAACTCTAAAAAGCCACTTTTTATATTTGCCAACTTTGATAGCATTATAAAAAAAGTATCCGTTAATCATCAAAAAGATAGGAACTGCTATCCTAAATAGCCCATCAACAAGCACATATCTAATCTGTGATGAAAGAAAGCTAACCAATCCACTATGTGCATAAGCACTAAGATGAAGCTCAATAACCATAAATACTAAAACTATCTTTAGGATATCTAAAGCTATATTCCTACTCAATCAACTTCCAATCTTAAATTTTTTCACTTCAAATTCACCATCTTCTTTGTAATAGAGATAGTAGAGTGTATCTTTATCTGTATTCAACCCTGCAAGATATCTAAGAGCCAAATTTGCCTCAAATGAAGCTATCTGCATCACCATTGGTGCTGCTATCCCTCTTGGGCTAGATTCGATGATAGGAAATGATGAGAAATCTTTATCGACAAAAAGAGCTACAAAGCCTTTAAACTCCTCCACACTTCCATAGATCCAAGGGATATTTTGCTCTTTGGCATATTTGTCAATCTGTGATCTAGTTTGGAGATTGTCAGTCGCATCTATGATTAGATCAAGATCATTACAATTTTTTGCATATTTCTCAAAGTCGTTTGAATTGCTAACAACCTTGATATTTGGATTTCTCTCTCTAAGTAGTTGGGCTAAAACTTCACACTTATATTTTCCCACATCACAAGATTTAAATCCTATCTGTCTATGTACATTGTGAAGTTCAACCTTATCAAAATCAACTAGATCAATCTCACCTATACCACTTCCACTAAGTGCCAAAGCAACCGAACAGCCTAAACCTCCACTCCCAATAATCGCTATCTTTTTACTTGAGAGAGATTTTTGAGTCTCCTCTCCCCAAAGCAAGATCTGTCTATCGTAGTAGTCGCTCAAGCAAGACCTCTGTTTTCTAGCTGTTTTCTAAATCCCCAACTGTTTCTAGCCTCTTTTAACTCTTTTTTGTCGATGTTGGCGATTAACATCTCCTCTTTTGATCCAAGTGAGCTCTCTATATGTCCGTCAGGGTTGATAAGATAAGTCTCTCCATAAAACTTCCAAAGACTCTGCTCATCATGATAAGTTCCGATTCGATTTACTCTAAGAATATAGCAGTTATTCAAAAATGCTCTAGTCTTTAGTATCTCATTCCATCTGTAGTTTGAGCCAAAGGTAGAAACTGTAGGCAAAAGCACTACATCGACTTTTCTTTGTGCCATCTTTTGCCAAAAAGCATCAAAATGAACTTCAAATCCGTTAATCACTCCAAAGTTTAGATTGTGGTGTCTAAATACGATAGGATCGATTTTGCCAGTGGCTGCATTGTCAAAAAAGCTCTCCTCATCCCAATGAGAGTAATTTATCAAAAACTCCTGATCTCTGTATATCACTTCATCAGGAGAGAATTTGCCGATCTTCTTATAAATCTTGCCATCTTCTACTGTTATAATCGGAGCTACGATATGCATATTGTACTTATTTGCATACTCTTTTAGAGTGTCTATTTTGTGCTTTGATTGCTCTTTGATGAGCATTCTAGGAATATTTTCAAGCTCCTTAAAGAAGCTATTTAGCACATACTCTCCCAAAACAACTAGATCAATCCCCTGTTTGTAGCAACTTTTGATGTAACCGTTTAATTTTTGGTTGCTAAGAGGAAGAGTTGCAAGTTGAAGTGCTGCTAATTTCATTCTTCCTCACTCTTTTGGTACTCTTGGATTGTCAGTTTGGCACTCTCAAGAAGTTTTGTCGCCTCATCCAACTCCTTGATACCCTCTTTGTAAAACTTCACACCATCTTCGAGAGTGATCTGCGGATCCATTAGCTTCTCTAATATCTTTTTCGCACTCTCTAGTTTATCTTCAAAGTTCTCATTTTCCAAGTTCTACTCCTTTAAGGCTCTCATTATAATCTGTTCAAACTTAGGAATCTCTACCAAAAAAGCATCATGCCCATAGCTACTATCCACCTCGTAATACTCGACTTGTTCAGCCTTTTTAATCTTCTTCATAGTCTTTTCTATATGCTTCATTTCAGAGGGTAAAAATAGCAGATCAGACTTGAAAGAAAGAAGATACATTTTTGATCTAATTCTATCTAAACTATCCTCTAGTGAGTTGTAATTTCTTGTAGCATCAAAGATATTGATAGCTTTTGTGATGTATAGATAGCTAAGTGGATCAAACCATTTGACAAAATTTGTCGAGTTATAGTCAAGGTACTTTTCTACTTGAAACTTCCCAAACAGATCATACAAGCCATCTTTTTCATCATAAAATCTGCCAAACTTCTCACTCATAGACTCTGGTGAGAGGTAAGAGATGTGACCGCTCATCCTGCCTATCGAGAGTCCGTTAAAACCACTCTCTTTGAGCTTTTTGGGGTCATAATTTCCATTCATGAAAGCTGGATCTTTGATAATCGCCTCTCTTGCTACCTTGTTAAATGCTATCGCCCAAGGTTGAGTTGCATAGGTAGAAGCTAACATAATATGCTTTTTGGCAAATCTTGGATGCTCTATCGCAAAACAAAGAGCTTGCATACCTCCCATAGAGCCACCAATCACAGCATGGGCCTTATGGATACCAAGTGAGTCAAAAAGATTGATTTGAGCCTTTACCATATCGCTTATAGTGATGACAGGGAATTTTAATCTATACTCTTTATCGCTAGGGTAGATTTTTGAGAGTGGTCCAGTCGATCCAAAACAACTACCGATAACATTCACACAGATTACAAAATATTTACTTGTATCGATAGTCTTTCCATCACCTATCATTCCATCCCACCACCCGGGTTTTCTATCTCCCTCATACAGACCCGCCGCATGGTGAGATCCTGTGAGTGCATGACAAACTACGATGACATTTGATCTATCTTCATTTAACTCCCCATAAGTTTCATATGCCAACTCATAAGGCTCAAGTATTCGCCCACTCTCAAGATAGAGTGGGTTTGTAAACTTTTTAACGGATGTGGTAATTTTCAAATATTAACCCTCTAATGCCTCTTTAAGATCATCGATTAAGTCATCACAATCTTCAAGACCGATACTTAGCCTTATCAACCTATCACTAACTCCAGCTTCTTTTAACTCCTCAAAACTTAACTGCTGATGTGTTGTGCTTGCAGGGTGTGTGATTATCGACTTACTATCTCCGATATTGACCACAAGAGAGAAGATTTTAACTTTATCTACTACTCTTTTAGCCTCCTCAAAACTCTCCACCTCAAAGCTAAGAAGTCCACTAGCTCCATCCTTTAAATACTTTTTTGCCAGATGAAAGTTCTTGTTTGACTCTAAAAACGGGTAGTTAACACTCACTACCTTTGGATGAGACTCAAGAAATTTTGCAATCTTCAAGGCACTCTCACTGTGCTGTTTCATCCTCAAAGGAAGATGCTCCAAGCCCTGTATAAAGAGCCACGAATTAAAAGGACTAGGAGT
>CAZYJF010000076.1:0-7060 GCA_964647715.1 uncultured Sulfurospirillum sp.
ACTATCTGAATCAATCCAGCGATTATGGTAGTCAAAAGAATATAGCTTAAAATCAAAGTTGAGAGTTCATCTTTGCTCATATTTGGATGCATAGCAGCAACAGCCACTCCAAGCCCAACAAATACCACAGCCACAGCACCTGTAGCACCTGAGATCATCCCAGGTTTTCCACCAAAAAGTGCCGTAACCAATCCCAATATAAATGCAGTATAAAGCCCCACAATAGGACTAACTCCAGCTATAAAACTAAATGCAATCGCTTCAGGCACCAAAGCAACTGCTACAACGATGCCTGATAGCACTCCATTTTTGATATTAAATTTATCGTAATTTTTTAGATTAAACACTTCATATCCCTATAAGAAATGTGAGGATTATACAAAACTTTGATAAAATATTGCCTATGAAGTTACTAGAAGCCTTATACTCCCAAGAGTTTAAACCATCTACCTATCACCCTAGAAAAGTTGGCATAGTCAGTAAAAAGGTCATCTTAAAAGGGGCAAGGTTTTGTGGAAAAACAACACTAATCCTAGATCACCTCTCAAGAAGAAAAAAGGGAAGCTACCTCTATATAGATTTTAATGATCTTAGAGTAAATCAAGCTATTTTTATAGGACTACCAAATTTTATCAAAGAAAAAAAGATATCCTTGCTTGTGCTTGATAACTTTGACTTCTCCTTTAGTGTACCTCATGTTGATGAAGTCATCATCACAACTCAAAAAGATAATATTCTTGAAGGATTTAAGCAGTTACAGATATTTCCTTTGGATTTTGAAGAGTTTTTAGCCTTTAGGAAAAACAAGATCGATATAGAATCAAGTTTTAACGACTTTGCAATCTACGGAACATATCCCATTATGGCTCAAATCCCAAGAGAAAAGCTGATAGCAAATTTTCAAAATCTCATATCCTTGATGCTCCAAGATAGAGTCCAAATGAGCATATTTAAAGCTTTAGCACTCTCACAAGGAGAAAAGATCACCCCATTTTCTATCTATCAAGAGTTAAAAGTATTTCATAAAATCTCAAAAGACAAACTCTACTCTCAAATCAAAGAGTTCCAAGACAAAGGCATAATCTTTTTACTCTCCCACTTTGATAAACCAAAAGCATCTAAGAAGATCTATTTGATAGATTTTGCGATTAAGAGTGTCCTAACCTTTGACAAAGACTTTATCAAACGATTTGAAAATATCATATTTTTAGAACTGATAAAAAGTAACGAAGAGATATACTATACTGATATGATTGAATTTTATCTACCTAAAAAAGATCTTGCGATTATCCCAATGCTCTTTCTACCAAAAACAATGATAGAGAGTAAAATAGATCGTATAAAAAAGGACTTAATCAACTATCAAATAAAAAAGGTTGAAATCATCACACTCGAAGCTGAGGGAGAGTTTTCTCTTGATGATATAAGCTGTGAGATCGTACCATTTTGGAATTGGGCTTTAAGAAGATAATTCTTTGAATCAAAGCTAACTTACTGAGAAAACTCAATCCCCATATTGTAAGTAGAAAACGGTATCACTCTATGAGGCTCTATCATAAAGTTGCACTCCCTTTTTATGTTTGTGCTGTCAAAATTATAACTATCTGTAAACTCCATAATGACGATACGATAGACATTTTCATAGCCCATATCTGAGGGGCTTAAAAATGTAGGCCAACAGCAAAAAAGTTTCTGTTTTATCTTATCTTTAAGTATCCCCTCTCCCATCGCAGTATCCAAACTCACAGTATCTATCACCATCTTGACAAACTCTCTATCTTGCTCAAATGCCACAGTGCCACCTTGATTTAAGATAGCCTCTTTTGGGAGTTTTCCAGTTACGGGTTTAAGACTAGCATATCCATCTTCCATCTTTTTAGCAGCATAGCCAACACCGATTTTATGAGGATCACAAGGAAGCGGTATCATATCTTCACTAGTAAAAGGGTTTTTTTCATCATTGATGATGATTTCTCTAATCTGCGATAGTGTGATCCTATAATCATCATCTGCTTCAATACGACCTGCATCTTGAACGGGCTGGAAAACCACACCTCTTATACACCTATACCCTCTTGAAAACTCTATGATATCTGGAATCTCTTTGTCATTTAAACCTTTTTTAATGACACACACTAAAGTTGTGGAAATATTATACTTTTCCAAATGCTCAAGAGCTTTTTTACGAATCTCTCGCATATCTCTTGCACGAATATCCTCTAAACTGCCCTTCTCTAAAGAATCAAACTGCAAATATACCTCAAACCCACCACCTAGTTTTTTCAACTCTTTTACAAACTCTTCATCTTCTGCTATCAAGATACCGTTTGTATTTAACATCAAATGCCTAACCGGAGATTTTTTGATGTATCGTAAAATCTCAAGTATCTGCGGATGAGTTGTAGGCTCCCCTCCTGTGACTTGCACGATGTCTGGTTGGCTCTCAGTCTTTAGCAAAGTGCTCATCATCTTTTTGATATCTTCCATCGAGCGGTGATTTCCAGCTCCCGGATATGAAGAAAAGTAGCAGATATTGCACTTCATATTACACTCATCAGTGATATTAAAAAGAGCAAGGCAAGGATGGTTTTGATGTTGCGGACATACACCACAATCAAACGGACACCCTTTTAGTATCTTTGTTGTCGGGTGTTCAGGTAGATCAGGGGCTTTAATATACGACTCACACATTTTATAGTAGTTAAAATCAGTAGAGATCTTTGCCATAGATTCACCACATTTTAGACAAAATTTACGAAGATACACCTCGTTATCTTTTGTGACTATATGAGTATCTACAAGGGTACTTAAGTCATTACACTCATGGCAAAAACTCTGAGTTGATCCAAGATAGAGATCATACTTAGTTGAATAAGAAGCCATTTATTTTGAGCCTATCTTTTGAGCTGTTGGCATTTTTCTTATATCTACACCAAAAATCAAGATATACTTTTGAGGAGTTTTATCAAAGTCTCTTAACTTCTTCACACCCTGATCTGTAAACTTTAGAGTAAATGGACTTGAAATCTTTTGGGCAACTCTCAATATATCTTCGTTACTTTTGTATAGATTTCCTTTAAATCTAACATAAGCACTGTAAGTTCCATCCCTGTTTTCATGAAAAACACTCTCTTTCCTAGTGGAGCTACTACCATCACTGTTTGTAAATTCATAATCTCTCTCTACTGTTTTTACCCATTGCAAAAAATCATCATCAAGAAGATGAGGATTCACAACGACATCCAAAATAAAATCAAACTTATCACCTTTTTCAACAACACCAATACTCTCACCATCACGGATGATAAACTTCACACCCATCTAATCTATCAAATGTTTGAATATCTCAAGATCACCACCAGTATCTTCCATGAAGTATCTATCTCCCATCAAAATGACACTACTGTTAGTCTCATTGATAGCTAAGATTTTATTATCTACTGTTTTTAAAGGCTTACTACTTCCTTTATATACACAGCCAATCGATACAAAATACCCCAAAATCAAAACTGCAAAAAGTGCCAATAACCTCTTCATCTTCTCTTCCTCAAATGATAAATTCCATAAACTATGAGGATTATACATAGTATTTGAAATAAGTTTATATTATAGACTATACCTTCATATGGCTTCAAAAACTCTAAAACAAATCGCTCTAGCCCATAATAGATCACGAAAATATAAAATATTTTATTCTCAAAAAGTTTCCTATTTTTACGATAAATGACAAGGGTTATGATGAAAAATATAAACATCAATACTGATTCATATAACTGAACAGGATGTCTCATCACCCCATCTCCAAAATCAACACCCCAAGGAAGATCTGTTTCCACTCCATAGGTAAAGTCATCCAAACCACCCAAAAAACAACCAATACGACCTATCGCTATCCCCAACACCAAAGATGGAACAAAATAAGCTCCAGTAGATCCTTTAATCCCATAATACCTCTTAGTAAGCTCAACTGCTACAATCCCTCCAAATAATGCACCAATTACAGATTTGCTAAGATAAAAACTTCCTAATGAAAGATAGGTATTTAAACTACCAAAAAACAATGCCCCAGCGATAAAACCAAAGATCAAAAAAAGATAATAATAAAACCCTCCTCTTGGATAAGGAGAGGAAAATATAAAAAAAGAGAGCCATGCACCAACACCATAAGCTAAAAAATCAAAAAAAAGATGCCACTGCATAAACTAAAATCAATGACACTTTAATTTGAGCTTAATAAGGGGTGACTTCATATATGGAGGATATTTCATATAGATTCTAAAGTTCTTAATCTCCTTTGGAGCTACATTCTTTGCGACACTAAATTGCTCTTCTATAGTATTTGGTCTGTCATCCTTTTTTTTATCACCAAATAACCAACCTAGATCAGATGATGGCTTAAAAAAGGTATTTTTAGGTCGTCCCATAGTCATCACATTGTTTGTAAATTTAACCTTGATCTTGCACTCAGCTAGTTTAAAGTTACCGGTATTTTGAATCTTCCCTTGAAATACAACACTTTCAGTTGAGAGCATTCGCTTTTGTGTATATGAAAGAAGTTTATACTTTTTTGTATATTTCTCCAATGCAAAAAGTGTGATAACAACTCCTAACAAAGATATAGCAAATGCAAAAAAGATCATAACCTTTTTGTTTTTGGGATCTTTCTCTTTTAAAGAAAGAATAGTCAAGATAATAAATACCAATACAAAGATCCCAACACCAATCCAGTGCAAAAGAGTCATATACATCAGTAACACACCCCTTCAAGCGTGATATTATAATCACCCTTATACCTAAAATCCTCAAAGACAACCTTAAAAGGCATCTGCATACCAACACTCAAATTTTTATCAATCACTTTAGAAATAAAACGAATCGGCTCTAGTGAATTGATATGGGCTTTTAGCTTATTCTTCGAAAAGCGAATAACCTTCGCATCGATCTTACAAGTATGAAAATCCACATCACCCTCATTTTTGATAAGTCCAGTCACCACAAGAGAATTTGCAAAATTTAATTTGACTACCTTTTGTGTAAGAACCTCCACCTTTCTTACACTCTGATCTAAAAAGTATTTAATACCAAATGGAGCAACGATAATCAGTATGATAGATAAAAGTGTAAGCCATATAGCAAGTCTAGGTTTTTTTCGAGCCAAAAGTATGATCAAAACAAATAGCAACAAAAGGACAAATACAAACCACCCAATAGCGATATAATCATATATGCTCATTGAGTGTAGGTAGTTGATTAATTCAGTTTTTAGGCTCTTTAATGCGATTTTCTTTCTCCTCTATACCACTCATTCCAAATCGTCTTTTTAACTCTTGCTTGATTAGATCAGGATTGACTCCCTTATCTCCTAAAGCTACAAGCACATGAAATGCCAAATCCGCTGCTTCATAGATGATCTCATCTTTTTGATTATCCTTGATGGCAAAACAGAACTCTCCAGCCTCTTCTACTACCTTTTTAAGATATCCATTTTCACCCTTTTGTAAAAGCGAAGCAGTATATGAACTCTTTGGAGAAGCTCCCTTTCGCTCTAATATAGTATGATAAAGTCTATCTATCACACTATAATTTTCCAAAGTCTTCTCATCTATATCGCCACTGACCTCTCCACTCTCAAGCTTGGTAAAAAAGCACGATCTTCTTCCAGTATGACAAGCCGCACCACCAACTTGCTCTACCTTCAAAAGAATTGTATCATTATCACAGTCGATATATATATCTTTGATATTCTGGATATTTCCACTACTTTCACCCTTCATCCAAATTCTTTGTTTAGTTCTTGAAAAGTAGTGAGCTTTTTTTGTTTGAAGTGTCTTTGAAAGTGCCTCTTTATCCATATAAGCCAACATCAAAACTTCGCCACTTTCGTGATCTTGGACGATTGCTGGGATAAGAGTCGATTTATCCCAGTCTAGTTTTTCGATTTGTTCAATCATTTTTGTTTAGTAGCAGTTGCTCTTGCTTTTGACTTTGAATCAAGCCAAATATTTGGAGTAGAACCTCCTGGAGTTAAGAAGATCTGTGCATTTTTATTTGTACCAAGTGCTTGGTTAAATCTATCTTGAACCTCTATCTGCTTAAGTCTTAACATCTCAGGAGTCAAACTCTTACCGATCTTGATATTCTCATATGCTTTTGCTTCAGCTTCTATCTTGATAGCATCTGCTTGACCTTGAGCTCTAATCTTTCTAGCATTTGCTTCACCTGTTGCTAGAGCTGCTTTTTTCTCTGCTTCTTGTTTAGCACGACCAACTTCAAGTTTTACTCTATCAGCCTCTTGTTTTGCTATCTGAACTCTCTCAATCTGCTCAACAATCTTTGGAGGAAGAACTATCTCTCTTAAGTTTACATTTGTAAGCTCTACTGGATGTCCTGTTTTTGCATTGATCTGCTTTTCAATTCCCATTCTTATCTTATTTGCGATCTCATTTCTGTTGATTGGCAACTCTTCAGCTTTATAACCACCAATAACATTTCTAACTACATCTCTTACGATTGGGTTTACTATCTTTTCCTCCCACGATACTCCATAAGTTGCTATCGTTTGTGGAGCAGTATCAGGCTTAAGACGATATTGGACAGTCAGATCGATGAAGATATTAAGTCCCCTAGCATCAAGAGCTGAGATTGATGGAACATTGATAACTCCATTTTCTCCACCCATTCTATACCTTGTTATACCCTTACTTCTACTTGTGGACATATCATGATTTGTATGTCCTATGTAGTTGATTGATCTAACCTTCGTATCTACAACCATCACATCTTGTAAAAATGGCACAAAAAAGTGAAGTCCAGGTCTAAGTGGATCTTTTTCATACTTACCTGCTGTCGCTTTAATACCAACTTCACCAGAGTTTATCACTACCCACGGTTTTGCGATAACCAAAAGTGCTATCAAAGCTATAAGTGCATAAATCCAACCTGTTTTTTTACCAAAATCTTGTAAAAACTCAGGTGGTTCTATATTTGGTCTATCTGGCTTATGTGGCTTTTTATCACCACCTCCACCACCTTTTTTATTAAAATAATCATTTAAATCTGC
>CAZYJF010000077.1:0-2070 GCA_964647715.1 uncultured Sulfurospirillum sp.
GCGGTGCATTCGCCACAGAGTGTGCAGTCCCACACCCCTTTTGTCTGGACTTTGTCGATGATGGTTTTGCTATCTTCAAGCCTTGTGTCACTGACATATCGGTAGGCTCTTGTGAGTGCGAAAGGTCCAAGAAACTCATTATCGACCTCCAAAACAGGGCAGGATGAGAAGCACGATACACACAAGATACAATCGCTCTGTTTTTCTATCTTCTTCTCATCCTCTTTTGATTGGGTGAGAATTTTTGAAGGCTTATCAAAGTAGGCATGGCATCTATCTATCGTCTCAAAAGCACTCTCACTATCTACTACCAAGTCCTTGATGATCTCCACTTTATCGAGGGCCTCTATATAGTCACCATCCTTGATTTGTTGCTCACATGCTAAGACCTCTTTTTCATTTACTCTCACAGCACAGCTACCACACACTCCACTTTTGCATCCATAATCAAAGCTTAGAGTCTCATCTTTGTTCTCTTTGATAAAATCGAGTGCTTCAAGCAGAAATTTTATCCCATCATCGATCTCATACTCCACATCCACACTTGGCTCTGGGCTTCTGTGTTTGCAGTATCTTTTTATCTTTATCTTCATATTTCATCCCTTTGTATTACACTATCTTTGGCAAATCTCTCATCTTCGTTTGGAAAGTCTGATCTTATGTGTGATCCTCTACTCTCTTCTCTTTGCAAAGCCAGTTGACAGATGAGTTTTGAAAGAAGCAGAGAGTTTTTAAACTTCAAAAACTGGGTCAAATTTGTGTTATAGACTCTGCTCTTATCGACTATCCCCATATCTGGCATTTCAATTTCTATCTCTTCAAACTCCCTGAGTGCCTCTTTTAGTCTCGCTTCATCTTTGATGATCCCCACATCTTCATAGAGTCTTTTTGAAAGTTTGTTTTTTGCTTCATAGAAGTTTCTTGTCGGTTCATTTTCATAGATCGAGTCTATCATCTTGATAGCATTCTCTTTTGTTTTTGTGTTTTGGATATCTTTTCCTTCAAATTTGGCAGCACTTCTACCTGCAATTCGTCCAAATGCTACGATCTCAAGTAGTGAATTTCCTCCAAGCCTATTCGCACCATGCACCCTTGCCTGTGAACATTCACCCACACAGTATAGCCCCACTATCGAGCTTTGCATATTCTCATCTACCAAAACTCCACCCATCGAGTAGTGGGCTGCAGGGATGATAGGCATTGGTTTTTCTACCGGATCTACTCCGGCATAGATGATGGAGAGTTTTCTCTCTTGAGGTATAGACTCATTGATAAACTCCTCTCCAAGATGCCTGATATCCAAGAAGATCTCTTCGCCCATGTCTAACTGCTCTTTTATCGCACGAGCTACTTCGTCTCTTGGTTTTAACTCATCGACAAATCTTTCGTTTTTACTGTTGATGAGTTTCCCTCCTGCACCTCTAGCACTCTCACTGATAAGCACACCACTTCCCTTTAGTGCGGTAGGATGAAACTGCACAAATTCTAAGTTACTGATCTTTGCACCTGCCTTATAAGCTGATACGATGCCATCTCCTGTGCTTTGAGGCATATTTGTCGTATGGTTTTTATAAAGACCTGCATATCCTCCAGTAGCCAAAACCACACTCTTTGCCCTTATCTCAACCACTTTCATATCTATTAGATCTAAAAAAACAGCACCTCCGATAGTGTTGTCTTGAACGATTAGATCAAGTAGGTGGTGCCTGTTTATCTGTGTGATTTTCTCCTTTAGGATCTGGTCATAAAGTGTATGCAGGATTTTCAAACCGGTGTAATCTTGGGAATAACAAGCTCTTTTTGCAGATGCACCCCCAAGTTTTCGTTGTGCTATTTTGCCATCATCTAACCTTGAAAACGGTACTCCGATACTGTTTAGCCACTCAATGCTCTCAATCGCTTCGTTGCAGAGCATCTCCACCATCTTTGGATCTGCCAAACCTTTTGAAGCTTTGATAGTATCATTGATGTGATCTTGCACACTATCGCTCTCTACATTTGCCAAAGCGGCATTGATTCCACCTTGAGCCATAGAGGTTTGTGATCTTGTGGGGTAGTTTTCACTCACAA
>CAZYJF010000077.1:2170-7025 GCA_964647715.1 uncultured Sulfurospirillum sp.
CACTCACAATCGCCACATTTGCACCAGCTTTTTTGGCTTCAAGTGCACTGGCAAGCCCTGCACCTCCACCTCCAATTATTAAAACATCAAACATTTATATCTCCCCTTTATCCTAAACTAAATCTTTATTTATGCTATTATAACAGCAAATTTCAAAAGGGTCATTATGTCAAGTGCTGGTGATGGTATAAAAACACAAAATGCAAATTGGAAATTTAAAGGCAAGATGGTTGAGAGTTTTGAAGATCACATCAAAAAGTCCGTTCCACTCTATGAAGAGGGGCATCAACTCATCTGTGAACTTAGCGACTATTTTGTCAAAGAGGATTCGACTGTTTATGAGCTTGGAAGTTCTACTGGCAAACTCTCTCACTCTCTTGCAAAAAGACATGCTCAAAAGGGTGCAAAATTTCTAGCCATCGAAAAAGAAAAAGATATGTATGACTTTGCCAAAGAGTGCTATAAACTAGATAATCTAGAGTTTGTAGAAGCAGATATCACAGAGTTTGATTATAAAAGAAGCGATCTTTTTATCTCCTACTATACGATGCAGTTTATCCATCCAAAACACAGGCAGAGTATCTTTGATACGATCTATGAGAGTTTGGAGTGGGGTGGGGCATTTGTACTCTTTGAGAAGGTGAGGGCAAATGATGCGAGATTTCAAGATATCATGAGTGGACTCTACAATGAGTTCAAGTTAAAAAACGGATATACTCCAAAAGAGATTTTAAACAAATCTATGAGTCTAAAGGGAGTTTTAGAGCCTTTTTCGACTCAGGGGAATATCGATCTTTTAAAAAGAGCAGGTTTTGTAGATATCATCTCTATCCAAAAATATATCAACTTCGAGGGTTTTTTGGCTATCAAGTAGAGCAGTAAAGTCCCCAAGCAAGCCAATGAAGTAATAAGATTGCATAAGCTAAAAATCTAAGTTTTTCTCTTACACAACTGCTTGCTCTTCTAAAGAGTAGTAAAAGTATGATAATAATCACTAAAGATATTGGTTTTTGGGGAATTGCCAAAAATGGGGTAATAAAAAAGTAGAAAAATCCAAACAAAGCACTCTTCAAAGAGGCTCCATTATATAGAAGAAAGCCAAGTGCCACGACAAATGCGACACTTAAGCCTTTAAGAAATGATCTTAGTCTATCTGATTTCAGTGACTCGACCATTTGTGATAAATAGAGTTACACGGTTTCCAGCTTGATACATAGTAGGGTTGTTAGCATCGATAGGTAATACAGTTGTGATAGTTTTACCACTATCAAGTTTGACTGTGATTCTTTGGGCATTTCTTACATCCAAATCCTCTCCTGCCGCTGCTCCTACCATAACCCCTGCCATAGTTGCCAAATCTTTTCCTTCTCCAGCACCTATCTGGTTTCCTAAAACTCCACCACCAATCATACCAAGGATTGATGTCCACTTGCCATCACCTTTTATATGAACTGCTTCATTACTCACAACTGTTCCTGTGTAAGACTCACTGATACTTCCTGCTCTTGAGGCATCTAGTGCCTTTGAAGCACAAGCATTAAACGAAAAAGTCAATAAACTCATCATTACAAATGAGCCAAGTAGTGTTCTTATTTTCATAATGTCCTCCTTATGAAATTGTGTACCATTATACACAAATCCAGTGAACAAATCGTGAAATCTAGCCTTTTGGCAAGTATCTAAAATGATACTCCCATGCTGATCTCAGGATATCCTTCGCTATCACTGTCCCCATCTCGTTTACGATAATCTTGTACCCATCCCACACTCATATAAGAGTTTCCACCAAAACTCATAGCAAGACCGGCACGAAGTCCATAAGTATCATAATCTTTATAAGGATCATCGATAGCAGTATGTGCATATCTAAATCCTGCATATGGATAGTATTGAGGTGTGTACTCATAGTAGTAAGTTAATGGGATACTAATCTCATTGATCTTTGGATCACTTCCAAACCACCCTTGATAGCCAAGTCCTACACTAAAACCATCTTGTATGAAGTAGTTAAAGTTTGCACCAATGACAGTATAAGTATTACCAAATCCAGTACTGCTTCCTGCACTAAAACCAAAGTTTTTCTGACCAGCTTTAAATAGATCAGCTTGTAGGCTTAGTAATGTAAGTGTTAAAAGTAGTAGTTTTCTCATCTCTTCTCCTTAAATATCTCGAATTTTTTTGATAATTGCCTCTGAACGAAGCTTTTGAAAGTACTCATTTAGTACCTGAGCCTCTTTCTCTTTCATCACAGCGGCAAATATCTGATTTTTGACCTTTTCAAAAGGCACCGTCTTAGCTCTGTTTTTCCTCTTTACAAAAAACATCACAAAACCTCTACCGGTATTGATGATAGGTGTAAATTTACCATTTGGAGTCTTCATAAGCAACTTTAAAAGTTCAGGATTGACTCTTCTTGGGTCTATCTTTGCATCTCTTACTCTTAATCCCTTTATACTTTTTGGATTTAGCATTGGATTTCTTTGAAGAGCTTGAAGATACTCACCCTTTGGAGCACTATACTCTGATATCTCTATCGATCCAGGTATGGTAAACTCTCTTTTATGTTGATTGTAAAAAGCCTTTAGATCAGCATCATCAGGTTTTTTAATCCTACCTGCTGCGATCTTCTGCAAGAGTCTCTCTTTTTTTATTCCTGTTGCTATATTTTCTCTATATTGCTTGAAAGAGAGTCCCTGTTTAGCTACCTCTTTTTTCAAGGTATTTACATCTACACCATTTTGCTTGGCGATATTCTCTATAGCTTTGTCTATATCTATATCATTGACAAATATGCCACTTTTTTCTATCGCTTTCTTTTCTAACTTTTTGTTGATGAGTGTATCTATGGCTTGTTTTTTACTCATATGAGTTAAGGCTTGTAGTCTTTTTATCTCAGTAGTTGTAATAGGCTCACCATCGACACTCAAAGCCACTGCCCCTATCATCCTAGCATTGATGAAAGTCGCGAAAAAAAGAACAAAAGTTATAATTTTTATCATTTACACTATCCTTGTTTAGATTGATTAAAGATTATAACACAATATGATAAAATCGTAAATATACTATAAACAAGGGAAATTATGACAGTTACACGATTTGCACCAAGTCCTACCGGTTATCTACACATAGGAGGTCTTAGAACTGCACTGTACAGCTATCTATGGGCTAAGAAAAACGGAGGGAAGTTTCTACTTAGGATTGAAGATACCGATCAAAAAAGAAATTCACAAGAAGCAGCAAAGAAGATAGAAGAGGCATTTGAGTGGTGTGGACTCTCCTATGATGGTGAGCCTATATACCAATCTCAAAGATTTGATCTATACAAAGAGTATGTGCAAAAGCTTCTTGATGATGGAAAAGCTTACTACTGTTATGCGAGTAAAGAGGAGCTTGATGATATGAGGGCCAAACAACAGGCAAAAAAAGAGCGACCTAGATATGATGGTAGATACAGAGATTTTTCTGGCGAGCCTCCAAAAGGTGTTGATCCAGTAGTTAGAATCAAAGCTCCAACTAGTGGAACGATTAGCTTTGTAGATGGAATAAAAGGAGAGGTGAAGTTCAATGTAGAGGATATGCTTGATGATTTTATCATAGCAAGGAGTGACGGTACTCCTACTTATAACTTCGTGGTGGCGATAGATGATGCCCTGATGGGGCTAACTGATGTTATCAGGGGAGATGACCACCTCTCAAACACACCAAAGCAACTCGTAGTCTATGAAGCATTGGGATTTGAGCCTCCAAAATTTTATCATGTACCAATGATTCTAAATCCTCAAGGGAAAAAGCTCTCAAAAAGAGATGGTGCTACTGATGTGATGGAGTATAAAAATATGGGATATTTTCCTGAAGCACTGCTAAACTTCCTTATTCGTCTTGGTTGGAGTCATGGAGATCAAGAACTTTTTTCTATGGATGAGATGCTAGAACTCTTCGATCCAAAAGATATCAACTCATCTGCTTCAGCATATAATGCCGAAAAACTTTTGTGGATCAATGCCCAATATCTAAAACAGATGCCTCTGGATCGTCTTGTTAAAGATTTGGCTGATCTTGGCTTGGATATAAAAGTTCATCCAAAATGTGAAGTTTTGATTGATTCCCTAAGAGAGAGAGCCAAGACTCTAGTAGAGCTTAAAGAGATGGCTCAAAAAATTATCTTTGCTCCTCAAAGTTACGATGAAAAAGCAGTTAAAAAGTTTCTAAATCCTGAATCGTTAGAGGCTTTGAAGCTCTATCTGTCTGATCTAAAAAAAGAGGGCAAATTAGATAGCTCAGTAGATTTTGAGGAGTTTACAAAGAGCTTTTTGCAAAGAAACGATCTCAAGCTAAAAATTCTTGCACAACCGCTTAGAATATCTATGGTAGGAAGTTCTGTTAGTCCATCGATCTATGATACCATGGAAGTAGTTGGCTATGATGAGCTTATAAATAGGATAGAAAGACTCTTAGAATCACAGGGTTAAAACCCTGTACTATTTGAAGTCCTTTTTGGCTACTTCTAAAGCCCTCTCGAAGCTCATCACCTCTCCGCCATTTTCTTTCGCAAAGGCAAGGGCATCATCTTTGTTTTCAAAAGCATATTTGCTTACTCCACTCATCGTCCCCTTCTTCTTGCTACCTACGACATAAAAAGCTTTTTTTGCATCGATAAACTTTAGAGTTTTTGTATCGACTACTTTGATATCTTCGACTTTTGCACCGTCTTTTATACTCTTTGCCAAGCAGTGAATGGAGCAAAATTGTTTTGTTTTGCCATTCACTTTTGCTAGATGGTTTGTCTTGAAAAAAGTTGGTAGATTCATTCCACAGTTTGAGCAACTGCTCTTTTGATCTCCCTCTTGTAAAATCT
>CAZYJF010000078.1:0-6784 GCA_964647715.1 uncultured Sulfurospirillum sp.
ATCTCCATTTGGCACCATCTTTTTTCTCTTTCCACCATCTTGTGTTATTGTATAACCAATCCCCATTCCCACTATATATCATGATTGAAAGATAGTCTATAAAGTTATCAAGATCAACCATCTCTTTTATTTTTTCATAGTTGTAACTGTTTGAAAGATCGTGATTTTGTACAAAATCGTATAATTTACTAAACTCTTCTGTATCACCGTATTTGGCTATATCACCGTTGTTTGTATGAGCAATAATATCTAAATTTTTACTCTTTACATCAGGGTAGTTTTCTTTGATGAAATCTTTTCCTTTCTTTTCTCGAAGGTTATAAACACCCCAATACTCGCCATTGATAAAGAGTAAGCTAGGACTTGATGCTTGATAATCCACATCTAATCCACCTTGCTTTACCAGTTTGGTTGCCAAAATATCATTGATTCTAAAACCATAATCTCCAGTTCTTATCTTAAACTCTTCTATATTGGTCAATTGAGGCTTATCTTTATAGAGTGGATAGTCTATCTCATCTTTTAACTCTGCTGCAAATGATCTTTTACCAAAACGGTTATATCTAGAGCATTGTCCACTTATAGAAAGATCAGCTATAACTTCAAAGGCTTTTTCATTATGCTCATCAAAATACTCTATGGTAGCTGGTCTCTCCCAATCTTGATTAAAGTTCATAGGATCATCATCTAGATGAAAATAACACGCTCGACTTGGAATTCCATTTTTACCCTCAACATAAATTCCTACATAATCATCAAACAGATATTCACTATTTATCGATAGTGATACAACAGGAATATCAGTATCAAAATCTATAATATATGTATTTGTCACAACATCACTTGCCTCTTTTCCACTCTCATAAGAGATAGCTTTTACTACTGTTGTTTTGGGTATATTTATAGCAGAAGTGTATAGAGTAGATCTGTTTGTGGGTCTGCTACCATCAAGTGTATAGTAAATTTTGGCATTTGAATTACTGCTAAGTGCTAAAGTTTGAGCATTGTCATAAAATCCACTACTAATGGAGAAGCTTGGTTTTTCACTCTTTACAAACTTACTTAAAAGCTTGATATTATCTTTGCCGGGAGTTGGTAGGGTATAGGCAGTTGTATTGTTTACATTTTTGATGGCAACATTTGCAGGGACTTTTTCATAGACAATCTTATCTATGGTATTTCCTGATAAATCTTTTAGAGTAATTGTCCCTTTTTTGGATGATATTTTAAAGTTACTATGAAGTGCATTTGCCCTTTTATCCTCCTCATCAGCCCAGATCAATAGATACGAATGAGCAGGGATTATAGTATTTGATGGAACTCTCCAAGTATGTTTTTTGGTGGAGAGTGTATATCCACTGATATTTATAGAAGTATTACTATAGTTTTTTAGCTCTATGTAGTCTGAAAATTGATAAAAATCTGGATCAACTTTGATATCACTATTTGAAGCTACTATCTCATTGATATGTACACCACTTATGGTAGGCTCTTCTATAGTATAGTCTGTTGATTTGATTGTATATGTGTAAGTTGTGTTTGGACTTAGGTTTGTATCTACAAAACTTGTAACATTTGCACCAACTGTTTTTATCAACTCATCATCTCTAAAAATCTTAAATCCCACCTCATTGTCTGAATTATCTTGCCATGAAATTGACACAGTCGATGATGAGAGTGCTTTTAGAGATAAGTTTGATGGTGGATTTGGAGTAGCAAGCAGGTAGCTTTGCATAAAAAGAGCAATTGGGAATACTATTTTTTTAGTTTTACTACTTAAATTCATATTAATTTCCTTATATAGTAAAAAATAAAATATTTATAGAAGTTTAACCAAATAGTAATAATATTCTATATAATATTCTCATAAGTTAAATTATTTTAATTTCTTTTCAATATGCGTAATAAAAATTCCCATTTTTATTTTCAATAAACTCTACTAATCACAATAAAATCAAACTTTTTAGCTAAAATACAATCTAAAAAAATAGGTAAAAAAGATGTTAAATTACAAAGAGTTAGCAGACAAATATCAAACCCCACTTTATATATATGATTTTGACTATATTAAAGATCAGTATGAGAAGTTAAAGAGTGCTTTTGGAGGAAGAAAATCCCTCATATGTTACGCCATCAAAGCAAACTCAAACTTAAGTGTTATCAAGCATTTGACTGATCTAGGTGCTGGATGTGATTGTGTCTCTATTGGCGAGGTAAGAAGAGCATTTTTAGCAGGTGCTTCAAAATATAAGATCATCTTCTCAGGTGTTGGAAAGAGTGATGATGAGATAAGAGAGGCACTTCAAAGAGATATCTTGATGATAAATCTTGAGAGTGAAGCAGAGATGGGAAGGGTTGAAGCTATCGCAAAGGAGCTTGGTAAAGAGGCTAGGATTAGTATCAGAGTCAATCCAAATATCGATCCAAAAACTCACCCTTACATCTCAACAGGACTTCATGCAAATAAATTTGGAGTCGATGAAGATACTGCAAAGAGAATGTATATCAAGGCAAAAAACTCTGACTTTCTTGATCCAATCGGTATCCATTTTCATATAGGCTCACAACTAACTGAGCTTGACCCTATCCGTGAGGCTAGCCAAATCGTTGCCAATCTTGTTAGGCAACTGCAAGCACTAGATATCGATATTCGATTTTTTGATATTGGTGGAGGTTTGGGGATCGATTATGAGGGAGAGAAGCTGATAGAGCCATATGATTATGCTCAAGCTATCTTTAGTACTTTAAGTGGGCTTGATCTGACTATCATGTGTGAACCAGGGAGGTTTTTGGTAGGAAACAGTGGAGTCTTTTTGACCAAAGTTTTGTATGAAAAGGTAAATGGAGATAAGAGATTTGTTATCGTTGATGGAGCTATGAATGATCTTATACGACCATCTTTATATAATGCTTATCATAAAATAGAACTTCTTGGAGAGCATGATGGCAAACCTTCTCCTGCTTCAATAGTGGGACCAGTTTGTGAGAGTGGAGATTTTTTCGCAAAAGATATAAAGCTTCCTCCAACAGAGCATGATGATTTGATCTTGATTAAGAGTGCTGGAGCTTATGGATTTACGATGAGTAGTAACTACAACACTAGATCAAAGGTGGCAGAAGTAGCCATAGAAGATGGTAAAGACAGGCTCATTAGAAAAAGAGACAGCTTTGAAGATATGGTAGCAAATGAGATGGATTATATGAAGGAGACTCATGAATCTTGAAGAATTAAGAGAAGGGATCAATGCTATTGATGATGAGATGCTAATCCTTCTAAATAAAAGAATGGAATTAGTCAAAGAGGTAGGTAAACTAAAGCAAAGCGATGGCTCGAGTATCTATCGACCTGAACGAGAAAAACAGATCATCGATAGACTCTCAAAACAGAGCAAAGGACTGTTGAGTAAAGAAGCTATTGAAGCTATTTATCTAGAGATCTTTGCCGTTAGTAGAAATCTTGAGCTACCTGAAAAAATCGCATATCTAGGACCTGAGGGGAGTTTTACTCACCAAGCAGCAGAGAATAGATTTGGGGCACTGAGTAGTTATCTTCCACTAAATTCAATCGAAGCAGTTTTTAAGGTGCTTGAAAATGGTGAAGCAAAGTATGGAGTGGTACCAATCGAGAACAATACTGAAGGGGCAGTTGGTGCGACACTTGATTCACTGAGTAAGTATAACTCTCTTATCATTTCTGAACTCTATCTTGATATTCATCACTCATTTGCCACCCTTGCAGAGGATTTAAAGCAGATCAATAAAATATACTCCCATCCACAAGCCTATAATCAGTGCAAAAATTTCATCGAAGAGCATATGCTGACAAATGTCAAGTTTATTCCGACTAGATCAACTGCTGCAGCTGCTAAAAAAGCCAAAGAGGATCCAAACTCTGCGGCAATTTGTTCATCTATCGCTGCCAAGATCCATTCGTTACCAATTCATTTTGAAAAGATTGAAGATAATTTAGCAAATCAGACAAGATTTTTTATTCTTTCAGATTTTAAAAATCAAAAAAGTGGAGATGACAAGACATCCATCATGGCTTATACAGATCATAAACCGGGTTGTCTTTTAAAACTATTGAAAAGTTTTGAAGAAAATAGTATCAATCTCACAAGAATAGAGTCTCGTCCACTCAAGCAAAGTGGCTTTAAGTCACTCTTTTATATCGACTTTGAGGGACATATTGATGATGAAGGCATTCAGTCTGTTTTGAAAGAGTATGGAGATAAAATTAAGTGGCTTGGTAGTTATGTCAAAGGAGATAAGAGTGGAGTTTAATCCAAATTTAAAAGCTATAAAAAGCTATGAAGGCGGGAAGCCTATTGAAGAGGTGGCAAGAGAGTATAACTTAGATCCAAACAAAATAATCAAACTTGCCTCAAATGAAAATCCATTTGGAACCAGTCCAAAAGCAGTTGAAGCTATAAAGAATGCTGCAAAAGATGTATATATGTACCCTGATGACAATATGTTTGAGATGAAAGAGGCTCTTTGCCAAAAGTTTGGGATAAGTAAAAGTCAAATCATTTTGGGTGCAGGAAGTGACCAAGTGATCTTTTTTGCTATCAATGCAAAGGCTCATCCAAAGATGAAAATCTTAACTGCAAAGACCACTTTTGCAATGTATGATATCTATGCCAAGCAAGTAGGTAGCAAGATCTTAAAGACCCCCTCACATCAACATAACTTAGATGAGTTTTTAGATATCTACAAGAAAAACCAAGACTTGGATATTATATTTTTGTGTTTGCCTAACAATCCTTTGGGAGAGTGTTTGAGAAAAGATGATGTATATAGCTTTTTGGATGAGATTGGTGAAAATACTTTAGTAGTAATAGATGGAGCATATCAAGACTTCGCCTCATACAAAGATAGTGAAATGAGGATAGAACCAAAAGATTTAATCACAAGATATCCAAACACACTCTATCTAGGAACATTTTCTAAATCATATGCTCTTGGAGGACTAAGGATAGGATATGGAATAGCAGATGAGAAGATCATGCAAAATCTTTACAAAATAAGACCACCATTTAATGTCAGCTCTATCTCTTTAAAAGCTGCAAAAGCCGCTTTAGAAGATGAAGAGTTTGTAGAAAAGACAATGAAAAATAATTTTGAACAGATGAAGATATATGAAGAGTTTGCGAAGAAAAAGGGTATAGAATATATCGATAGCTACACCAATTTTATCACATATTTATTCGATGATTCACTCGATAGTAATGAAATATCTGAAATCTTATTAAAAAAAGGTATAATAATTAGAAATTTAGCTAGTTATGGCGTTAATGGAATAAGAGTGACAATAGGAACTCCTTCACAAAATAAAAGATTTTTGGAGGAGTTTGACAAAATAGTATAATTTTAGGTAGTAGATGGATTTTAAAACTGTAGCAGCACAAATTACAAAACTATTTAGTGATCTAAATAAAAGACAAAAGATTATCATCTCAGCTTCTACATTGGCTGTTATCGCTTTTATCGTCTTTTTGGTTTTATATACATCCTCTAAGAAGAGTGAATTTGATGGTTATCGAGTTCTTTTTAGTAATCTATCACCTTCAGATACAGCCTCTGTAATCACACAGTTAGAGAGTGACAATATCCCATATAAATTAGTCAATGAAGGGACGATTAAAGTCCCAAAAGAGTCTGTTTATAAAGAGAGGATAACGGTTGCGGCTCAAGGAATACCAAAAAGCAACAAGGTAGGTTTTGAACTTTTTGATACACAAAATTTCGGTGAAACTGATTTTGCACAAAATATAAAATATCTTAGAGCATTAGAGGGAGAGTTAGCTAGAACTATCCAAGCCCTCACACCTATCGAAGATGCGAGTGTTAAAATCGCACTTCCAAAAGACTCTGTATTTGTAGAGAAACAAGTTCCTGCTACTGCCTCAGTTGTTATAAAAATAAAAAAGAACATGAAATTAACATCAAGACAAGCAACAGGAATAAAAAATTTGGTTGCTTCTGCAGTGAGCAAATTAGAACCTGAAAATGTCAAGATCATAGATCAAGACGGAAATTTGATTAACGATGATGCGGATGGTCTTAGTGCCGAAGAGGTAAGTGGACAATTAGAGTACAAAAAAGAGTTTGAAAAAGCTTTAGAGAAAAAAATAATCAAGATACTAGCTCCAATCATAGGATCAGAAAAAAGAATAAGTGCCAAAGTAACTGCAGAGTTTGATTTCAATCAAAAGAAAATTCATGATGAGTATTATGATCCTGAATCTGTCGTAAGAAGTGAACAATCACTTGAAGAGAAAAAAGAGGGTGGCAAGTCGGACAAAAGTGCATCAGGAGTTCCAGGAGCAATCAGCAATATCTCTCCTACAAAACCTCTTGGAGAGAATGGAAAGACAAGTGAAAAATATGAAAAAAGTTCAACAACTACAAATTATGAGATATCTAAAAAAGTTACTGACATCAAAGGGGAGTATGCCACATTAAAAAGAGTTACATCCGCTGTTATCGTTGATGGAAAATATCAAAAAGATAAGAACAAAGATGCTCTAATTTATAAAGCACTAGATAAGAAAGAGTTACAAGCGATTGAAAATATCGTAAAAAGAACTATCGGATTTAACCAAAAAAGAGGTGATGAAGTAACTGTTTCAAATATGCAATTTAAAAAAGACAACACTGTCAAGAAGAACAAGGTAGAAGAGACAGCAAAGATGATAACACCTTTTTTACCACTACTAAAATATCTCCTTGCATTTATAGCACTCTATATATTCTATAAAAAGATCATTCTTCCATTTAG
>CAZYJF010000079.1:0-6694 GCA_964647715.1 uncultured Sulfurospirillum sp.
AAACTTTATCAACATCATCACTAGCAAGTCCACCAATACCGGCAAAATCTTTTAAAATATCTGGTAACTCAATGGTTTGTTTATTATTTTGCATATCAATAATCGCATATGTTTCATAAGTGACAGGTTTTAAATAGGTATAAATAGAAGCTAGTATCACAAAAAGTGTGGTAATTACAACGATATAAAGGTAATTATTTTTAATAGTAACAAACAATTCACGCAGATCTATCTCATCTTCGTCAATATAATGTCCATTATTCTCTAAAATATCACAATTTTTTGACATAAATTACCTATATTCCCATCTAGTATTTAAATCAGTATCGGATAATTTTAAAAAGAGTTTAGTTAGTGGTATTCTTAGGATATGTAGATTTTGCAGTACTTCTTCTGGAATTAAGAGAGTTCCTCCCAAAAGGGAAGAACATTTTTATGCTACAAAGTTAGGAATTCTAATTATTTGACCTGGATATATCTTATCAGGATCTTTTATCACTTCCCTGTTTGCCTCAAATATCTCTGGATATCTTGAACCATCTTTATAATAGATCTCAGCAACTTTCCAAAGTGTATCACCCTTTTGGATCTCATAGAATATATCATCAATTACTGAAGGCTCTTCAATCTCTAAATCTTCAGCATTCACTTTTGCAATACCTGCTATATTTCCAGCAATAAGTGCTGCCTTTGCCTTATCAGCAGCAGTTTTTGCTCTACCTTTTAATACAACAGTATCACCATCTACTACAACCTCAAGATTATCTATCGGCATAGTTTCACTGTTTTGTGCTATCTCATTATGTATCGCTTTTTCATCATCACCATGACCAAGTAACTTTTTACCTGCATCTTTAACAAAATCAAAAAAACCCATTTTTACTCCTTAATTTGGTTTCATCCAATTATATAATAAATTTATTTACTTTTAGGTCTAAAAGCTTTAATCACCTCTTCATTAGTTTCAAGATATACACCACCTATTAGATCTATACAGTAAGGAACAGCTGGAAATACTGCATCCAAACACTCTCTAATTGACTTAGGCTTACCAGGCAAATTGATAATTAACGCACTATTTCTAATACCAGCACTCTGCCTTGAAAGAATTGCAGTTGGAACATACTTTAAACTAACAGATCTCATCAACTCCCCAAAACCAGGAAGCATTTTTTGACAGACATTCATAGTAGCTTCAGGAGTCACATCCCTTGGAGATGGTCCAGTACCTCCAGTGGTCACTATCAAATCACAACCAAGCTCTTCAAGCTCTATCAAATTCACCTCTATCAACTCTCTCTCATCAGCAATACATCTATAATGCACCTCTATATCATTTAATAGATACTCTTTTAGAGTCTCCATTATCGCCTTTCCTGAGATATCTTCATAGATCCCCCTACTCGCTCTATCTGATGCTGTAATAACTCCTAGTTTTAACTTATCCATGCAGTATATGTCCCCTTCCTTTTAATTGATAAATTGTAGCAAATTTTCCAAAAAAATTTTTTGCCTCTTTAAAATCTATTATCCTATCCCTTTCTCCCAAAAAGACTTCGATTTTTACCCCTCTTTTTAAAAGCAAATCAATCTTATCTTTATCATACTCATATTCAAGCAAAAACTCTAGAACCTCACTTGTATCAGCTTTATAGTACTTTTCAAGACTTACTCTTGAAGGATAGGATGAGTTTTTATAAAAATTCTCTTTATATAGCTTGAAGCCACTATTAAATGCCATAAGTTGCATCCTTTTAAACTTTTGATCCTTGTTTTGAAAAAAAGCTGGAGAGAAGAGTTGAATTTTATCTACCCTCTCACTACTCTTATAGACATATTCTAATGCCCTAATAGCACCCAAGCTAAATCCAGCTACACAAAAATCACCTCTATCAATAAACTCATCAAACAACTCTGACTCATTTTGGAGCATAAAACCACTAAAATACTTAATCTAACAACTCCTTTAAATCACCTTTTCTTATAAACTCATTCTCACTCATAACTTTTGCAATCTTTTTGAGCTCTTTTTTATGTTTTAGGATAAAGTCATAGACCTTATTATAGGATTCATCTAAGATATCTACTACATCAGCACCATTTGGAACAATATTCTCACCCATAGAATACTCTTCTACCATCTTTTTAGCAAGCTCTTTTGCCAGCTTTAAGTCATGTTTTGCATTTGTAAAACTATCACCAAATACCACATTCGTAGCAGCCTTGCCACAAAGATAAAGTTTTATCCTATCTTCTAGATCACTCTTTGACTCTATCTCTTTTGGTTTAAATTCAAAATTCTCTTCAAGTATAGTCACCTTATCAAAATCTATATCTTTATAATAAGCATATAGAGCTTTTGCAGCTTGATAAGTGGCTTGTATATGCTTATCTTCACCATCAAGAGTTAATACTCTTTTTTTACCATAAACTACCTTTTGCTTGACCGATTCAAAATCATCAATCTCTATCTTTGTAGCTTTCCTCTTTAGTGCATGTAAAGCAGATTCATTCACCCATGTTGATAGTGTTGCAGCTGAAAACCCTGTCGATAATTTCACAAGTTCATATATATCAAGATCATACTTTTTATCTTTTAACTCATGCTCTAATATAAGAAATCTATCCTCCTTATTTGGTAGTGGAATATGAACTCTTCTATCAAACCTACCAGGACGCAAAAGTGCTTCATCCAAGACTTCAAGTTGATTTGTAGCAGCAATAACCATGATATTACTATTATCATCAAATCCATCCATCTCAATTAAAAGCTGATTTAAAGTAGCTTCTCTCTCCTCATTTGTGCCATTGCTCCCCCTACTCTTTCCAACAGCATCGATCTCATCTATAAATATAATGGCTCTTTTTTCTTTTTTTGCACTATCAAAGAGCTCTTTTACTCTTTTTGCTCCCATTCCCACATATATTTGTACAAATGATGCCCCACTTTGGTAGAAAAATGGCAAGCCACTCTCACCAGCAATCGCCTTGGCAATCATAGTCTTTCCAACCCCAGGAGGTCCAATCAACAAGACTCCCTTTGGTACTTTTATACCAAACTCTTGATACTTTTTTGGATCTTTTAAAAACTCTACAATCTCATAAATCTCACTCTTGACATCATCCATTCCAGCAACATCATTTAGCTTTAAGTTGATCTGCGAAGGTAAAATATTTTGAATAAATTTATCATCTTCTATCTCTTTAGCCTTAACCTTACTCTCAATTTTTGGCATAGGTTTTGAAAGCCATCTATAAAGATATAAAAATATCAACAAGCCCAAGACTCCAAATATCCAATACTTCAAATTCTCTTCTAATATATAAGAATCTTCTTTTACAAGATTCTCATCATTTGCTTTTTTAACAACAAAACCCTTATCAGCCTGATATTCATTCTCTTGTACAAAAAGATTTTTATTAGAATTTAAGAGCAATTCATTTGTTTGATTGCTATTATAAAATTGATACGAAAGCAAGGCAAAAAGAGAAATAGCTAAAAAATAGCTAAATTTTTGCATAATTTGCATCCTCTTTAACCTCTACATCATTTACACTCACCCACTCTTTTTCAAGATTTAGATCACTTTTTATAAAGAGTTTATTGTAGTATTGGTCATATCCTACTTGGTACTCTCCCCTACTCTCTTCAACCAAGACCAATAACGGCAATTTAGCCTTTTGTCTAAATTTAAAATTATTTTCTTTAACAATCTCTTCTAACTGCTTCAATCTACTTTTGGCAATACTATTTGGTATCTTTTCTTTTAAAGTTGCAGCATGAGTATTATCTCTTTTACTATATGTAAATGCATGCAGATGAGTAATAGGAAAGCTTTTAAAATTTTGCAGTGCTTCTTGCCAGATTTCCTCACTCTCTCCAGGGTGTCCAGTGATAAAATCAGTTCCCAAACTAAAGCCCTTATTAGAAATCAACTCAAAAAGATTTAAATCATCATTTAGAAAACTTCTTCTTCTCATAATATTTAGCATCTTTTGACTGGTATGTTGAAGTGCTATATGTAAGTGCTTTTCAAGCCAAGGCTCATCCAAGATCTCTATAAACTCTTCATCTATTTGAACAGGCTCCAATGATCCTAATCTTATCCTTTTTACACCCTTGACCTGAGATATTTTTTTTAAAAGTTTTGCAATTGAACTATTAATATCTTTGCCATAACTTCCTATATTTGTCCCACTCAATACAAATTCACCAAATCCATTATTGGCAAGTATGGATATCTGATCTAGTATCTTTTCTTCATCCATACTCCTAGCATTACCCCTAACAAATGGTATGATACAATACGAGCACCTAAAGTCACACCCCTCTTGAATCTTTATAAAAGCCTTGGTATATGATGAAAAATTCATAACCAAATCATCATCTACAAAACTCAAATCTCCCCTTAGTGCAAAATTATCATTTTTTTTTAATATCTCATTGATCTTTGATTTTTCTGAGTGCCCAAAATAGCCAAATATCTTGCCACTGTTTAAGAGTTCATCACCTTTACTAATAGCTCCACAACCAGCCAGTACTACTCTTTTTCCAATCCTGTTTAAATAGTTAATATACTGCCTAGCACTTGTGTCAGCTCCATTTGTTACAGTACATGAGTTTATCACAACGATATCAGCACTATCCTCACAATCAACAATATCAAAATCTTTTAAATTTTGAAGCATGATATTAGAATCATAGATATTAGTCCTGCAACCAAATGTCTTAAGATAGACTCTCTTCTTCACCATCTTCCTTCTTGGTCTTTAGGACTTCATCTCTTTTATAATTGACTATATGAGTATCGTAAGCTATCTTAATATCCTCTTCTTTATTAAACTCATCAATAATAAGAACAGATATATTAGACCTTAGTGTCAAAGCAGCATATGAGTTTGTCATATACCAGCAACTAATAACAATACCATTCTTCTCAGCAAATGTATAAATTCTAGGATCTACATTGATATTTTTTAAGCTATATTGGTTTCTAAGCAGATTTAACTGTTTTCTAGAGATATCAGTATAACCCTTAGCATATTTTCTTACGATCTCTTTTGCTATGTGAGCTGCCTTTTTATGGTTTGAATCAAAAGTGATAGTGATATCTATACCATCCCAAACAGTTTTTATCTTACCATGTGTATAGTTAGCTAAAAGTTCAGTAAAAACATAGTTATTAGGGATAAAGACCACCCTTCCTGATCTTCTATTTTCCACATAACTTGTATAGGTAACATCTTCTAATATAGTCATTCTTAAAAATGAAATATCTACAATATCCCCTACATAAGATTTATTACCCTTATAGACTTTGATTCGATCTCCCACATGAAAACTTCCACCAAATACGATAACAAACCATCCTAGCATACTCATAAAGAGATCTTTCATAGCAATCGCGATACCAGCAGAAGCAAATCCTAAAACTGTAACTAAATATGTTGCATTTTCCAAAAAGTAAAAAAGAAGAACCAGCAAAACCAAAAAGAGATTTAAAAAGTTGATAACCTTGTGAGCCATATAATACTTTTGATTATCAGTAATGGTCTTTTTAGCAAAGTATTTAAAAATAAATGACAATAAAAAGATAAAAAGTATAGTCAAAGCAACATTAATAAGCTTTTTGATCTGCTCTTTTACAAGAGTGGTCATATTTCTTAAAGCATCATCAACTTTTTTGTTATATACACTATTTGTTGACTCGGCGATATCATAGGCTGATTTTATTTCAGCCAATTCTGACTTTACCTCTTCTAGAGCCTCTTTTTTATAATTTTTTCCATATATTCTTTGCAAAGAGAGTATTGCTCTTTTTTTATCTTGAAGTTTCTCTATAAGAGCATTTAAGCTTTTTAGCTCATTGGCATACTCCTCTTTTGCTTTTTTCAACTGCTTGATATAGGTAAATGCTTTAAAGAGTTGAAATGGAGAGTCAACTTTTGGAGCTTTACCAAGATCATTTGGTTTAGTCAAACTTACAAATGGAGGCTCTTTAAAATCATTTAATAACTCTAACTGATTTTCTAACGATTTTTTTTGAACTTCAAGTTTTGCCACCTCTTCATGATCACTGTTTAACTCAGCTTTTTTAAGCTGTGATTCAACTTTTGCCAAATCTTTTTGAACCTGAATGTAAGTTTGATGATTATTATATTTGGCATACAAAATATCTTTGTTTAGATAAGTATCTATCTGGTTCAACTCTTGGTTTACAAGCTTAACCTGCTCTTTTTTATTTGATATGGTCTCAAGAATATTTTTCTCTTTTGCACTGTTTTCAAGACTCCTTGAATTACTTTGAGTATCATTTATATCAACTGTAGCCTCTAAGGAAGTAATTAAAAATAAAAGTGATATAAAAACTATTTTTATTCTATTCACTTTTCTCACCAAAGATCTTTAAAGTTTGTAGAATCTTCTCTTTTTCTATATCATCTCTTATCTGGTTATCACCTATTCCTTTTGCTAAGATAAAAGAGAGACTATTATCACTGGCCTTTTTATCATGAAAGAAACTCTCATAAAAAGAGTCTATATCTTTTATCTTATAAGATGTGGGCAGTTCATACTTCTTTAGTAACTTTTCAATTCTCAAAGATTCCTCATCTTTTAGATCACCCAAAATTGAAGCCAAATGATTTGCCATCACTATACCTATAGATACTGCTTCTCCATGCAAAAATCTCT
>CAZYJF010000080.1:0-5270 GCA_964647715.1 uncultured Sulfurospirillum sp.
TGGGGGATCATCCACCTCTCATCAGTAGAGTAGCGATAAAATCCACCCTCAATCTGGTCATAAATCCCACCCTTGCTCATCGCTTCAAGCATATCGATTGCCATTTTGTAAGCTTTTTTATTAGCAGTTATTCTGTAAATATCCAAGAGTGTGTCGATTGTCGTTGCGTGAGGGAATTTTGGAGCTTGTCCGATACCTTTATAGACTGGATCATAGACACTCTCAACCCCCTTGACAAAATCTTTTGCTATTTTTATATCAAGATCACTTCCAACACTCTTCTTACCCTTCAAGCTCTTAATCGCATTCATAATAGAGTCTGCACTCTTTTTTACATCTTGGGGTCTGTTTTTGTAGATATCTGCCATCATTTTCAAGATACTCTTTAATCCACTACTTCCATATCTATCATCTGAAGGAATATATGTCGCACTAAAAAAGGGCTCTTGATCCGGTGTCATAATGATAGTAAGAGGCCAGCCACCCCCTCTTTTGTTCATCACCATATAGACATCTTGGAAGTATCTATCGATATTTGGATGCTCTTCACGATCTACTTTGATACTGATGTAGTATTTGTTTAGAAGATCGGCTACTTCTTTGTTTTCAAAAGATTCCCTCTCCATCACATGACACCAGTGGCAGGTACTGTAACCAATCGATAAAAAGATAGGCTTCTTCTCTTTCTTTGCCTTCTTAAATGCTTCATCACCCCAAGGATACCAGTGGACTGGATTGTGAGCGTGTTGTTGCAGGTATGGAGAATCCTCATTTATGAGTTTGTTGCTGTTTGCATCTAAATTTGCCATTATCATCACCGTTATAAAGAGTAATTTTAACATCTTTATCCTCTCTGTTTTATAAGAAGTATTATAACAAATAAGAGTAAATAACTCTTATTAATTTAGAGTCTAAACCCTAAATTATATAGCAAAATATAGAGCTTGAGGATGATGCACTACCAAAGCTGAAGTAGTCTGTTCTGGGTGCATCTGAAATGTCTCCCCAAGCTCTATGCCAAACTCTTCTGGCTTTAGCATATCAAAGAGGTATCTGTTTAGCTCAAGATCAGGACATGCAGCATAGCCAAATGAGTATCTTTTTCCATGATATGCTCTCATCTTCACATCTCTTAGACTCCCACCCTCATTATCTGAGATATTTAGTTCCAATCTTATCTGCTTGTGAAGTATCTCTGCCACTGCTTCAGCTAACTCAACACTGATACCGTGCAGGTGGTGATAATCGGTAAATTTCCCCTCTTTGTAGAGCTTATCTTCGACTTTGCTAAACTCACTTCCGGCACTTGCAAGTGTAAAAGCTACGACATCATGTCTGTCGCTTCTAAAGTAATCAGGAAGAGCACGATGTGGCTTTCTTGCTTGTCTTGGAAATTCCAATACATATTTGGCACTATCTCTTACCTCTTCAAGCGGTTTTGTGTTGATCTCACTCTCTCTGCTCCAGCCCTCGCTCTCATCGAAGATCAGTAGTTTATCGCCATCACTTCTACAAGGATAATAACCATACAAAGTTACCGGTCTAAAAATATCTTTTTCTAAAATCTCACTCTTTATCTTCTCAAACAGAGGCCACATCTTCTCCTGCACAAACTTTTGTTTGAACTCTTTGTCTTTTCCTTTGTTGTTGTAACCCCATCTTTGAGAAAAGAGTATCTTGTGGTTTATCCAATCAAATGCAAGCTCTTTGATATCAGCATCCAATACTCTTCTTCCCCAAAACGGCGGGTTTGGTATCTCAATATCACGACTAGGCATCTTGATCTGAGAGATTGGAGGAATACTAACTATCTTTTTCTCTTTTACCGCTACCTCTTTTTCTTCTTCATCGTTGTCACTTCCAAGATTGGTATCAAAGTTCCCCTCCTCTATCCTGCTCATCGCTACAATTCCATCAAATGCATCTCGACAGTAAAAAATAGGACCATCATATGAAGGCCTGCAATACTCATCAACAAACTTTTTTGTCAGTGCCGCACCACCAAGAAGTACAGGTATTTTCATACCCATCTCTTGCATCTGCTTTAGATTTTCAAGCATCACGGCGGTTGATTTGACAAGCAGTCCACTCATACCAATTGCATCTACTTTTTGGCTCTTTGAAATCTCCAAAAACTGCGACAGATCAGCTTTGATACCGATATTTATCACTTTGTAACCGTTGTTTGTAAGGAGTATATCAACTAGATTTTTCCCCACATCGTGCACATCCCCTTTGACCGTTCCAAGTACCAAGACGGCTTGGGATGACTTCTCTTTTTTGGGAAGGTAGGGATTTAGAAAATCGACACTTGCTTTCATCGTTTCGGCTGATTGGAGTACGAAAGGAAGTTGCATCTGTCCGCTTCCAAACATCTCGCCCACCTCTTTCATCGCATCGATTAGTATCTCATTGACGATTTTGTTTGGATCTATCTCATCTTTGGCACTCTCAAGCAGTTTTAGCATCCTCTCTTTGTCGCCGTCGATGAGAAGCTTTCTTATCTTTCCTTTGGTATCGAGTTTTTTAAACTCCTCATCCTCAATGTCACGATCTACCGCTTCTATATTTGAAAAATGATCGATAAATTTAAAGAGTGGATCACCCTCTTCTCTTCTGTTAAAGAGTAGATCATCGCAGACTTTTTTATCCTCATCACTTATCTTGCTCATAGGAAGAGTGTGCTTGACATTGACAATCGCCATCGAAAGACCGGCTTTGATACAGTGATCCAAAAAGACCGAATTTAAGTAAAATCTAGCATTTTTATCGAGTCCAAACGAGATATTTGAAACTCCAAGAACAAAACCAACCTCAGGGTGCATAGTTGCAAATTCCCTAATCGCTTCAATCGTCTCAATAGCCGCCGTATGATACTCCTCATCACCACTTCCAACAGTAAAGGTGAGCAGATCAAAGACCAAATCCCTAGGATCAAGTCCATGCTTTGTGGTGCACAGATCATAAATCCTCTGTGCGATTTTCACCTTCTCCTCTTTGCTCTTTGCCATACCCTTTTCGTCAATTGTAAGACAGACCAAAGATGCCCCAAATCGCTTCGCAAGAGAGCAGATCTTGTCAAACTTTTCAATTCCGTCTTCGAGATTGACAGAGTTGATGATAGGTTTGCCCCCTATCTGCTTGAGTCCTATCTCAATGGCATCTACTTGAGTCGAATCGACCATCAAAGGAAGGGTTAGTTTTTGGGCATAGAGTGATGAGAGGATCTTCATATCCTTTTTCTCATCTCTACCGGCGAATCCGACACTAAGATCAATCCCGTGAGCCCCTGCACGAACCTGCTCTTGAGCGACTGAAAGAGTCTGCTCATACTTCTCCTCCAAAAGCAGTTCTCTAAAGGCTTTACTACCTGTGGCATTGCTTCTCTCTCCTATCAAAAATGGAGGAGGAGTCTGCTTTAGCTCTCTTGTCTCAAATAGTGAAGCAAGAGATTTTGGCTGTGATCCACTTGGTGGCTTTGGAATCATCCCCTCCACCTCTTTACTTAAAGCTCTTATATGATCTGGAGTAGTTCCACAGCACCCACCAAGTATCGACACTCCGTCATACTCTAGGAAACTTTTTTGAAATTTGGCAAACTCGCTATCTCCCATAGGATAGTAGGTGACTCCACCACGATTTTGAGGAAGTCCGGCATTTGCATGGATGGAGATTGGTCTGTCCCAAAGTTCGCTTATCACCTTTAGATGCTTTTGCACCTGCTGGGGCCCTGTTCCACAGTTAAACCCAAGGCTAAAGATATCAAAAGGCTCCATTATGGCACAGATGGTTTTCGCATCAGTTCCTATAAGCATCGCTCCGCTTAACTCAATAGTTACACTCACACTGATTGGAATCTTTTTATCCATCTCTTCCATCACATCAGTACAGGCATGAATGGCTGCTTTTATCTGAAGCGGATCTTGACAAGTCTCAAGTAAAAAAAGATCTGCCCCACCATCCATCAAACCTTTTGCAGCAACCTTATACCCCTCATACATCTGCTCATAGTCGATATGCCCAAGAGATGGTAGCTTGGTGCCTGGACCCAAATTTCCGGCGACAAATCTTGGCTTATCTTTGCTAGTAAATTTATCACAGGCATTTTTAACTCTCTTTGCCCCCTCATAGGCAAGCTCATAAGTTCTCTCACCCATATCATAATCATCCAAAACCCAAGGAATCGCACCAAAGGTGTTGGTAGTGATGATATCAGCTCCTGCACTTAGATAATTTTCGTGAATCTTTTCGATCTGCTCTTTTAGAGTTACATTTAGTAGTTCATTGCACCCCTCATTGCCCTCCCAAGCCTTATCTGGGATATCGAGTGCTTGGATCTGTGTTCCCATCGCACCATCAAGGATCAGCACCCGTTTTTTTATAATCTCTTCTAAACTATTTATCTCTTTCATTCTGATATTTTATCTAAGTTAGTGTAAATACTCCTTTTTAATCAAAGTTATATTATAATTTCTTATAAAGGATAAAAAATGAAGGTAGTAAATATTTCAATTATCTTAGCACTACTAATCTATGGACTTGGATGTGGAAGCTCTTCAAAGTCCAGTGATGAAGTAACAAAAAAGAGTCCTTCTCAACAAAAAGAACAAAACAGCTCATCATCCAAAGATGAATCTAAAAAAGAGGTTCAAAGCCCAATCAATCTCTCAAATCTAAGACTAAGCGAGTGTATAGATGCAAATATCAAAATCTACTCCAGCACAAAAGAGAAGCTAAAAACTCTAAAATGCCAATCCCTAAAAACAAAAGATTTCCAACTTTTATCTACTTTGAGTTCCCTAGAGGAGTTGCAGATCACCGATACTCCACTAAATAGCACAAATATCGACCTACTGCAAGCAAATATCGATAAAAAAAGATTAAAAAAGCTAAATCTCTCAAACGATAACCTCATCAAAGCAAGTGCGGATATGCTAGATCCAAATTTCCCACAAGATTATGATGATAGTAAAAAGCACTATATCAATGTAGAGGACTTAAACCTCTCTGACAATAAAATTGAAGGGCTTTATGTATTGGATTTTTTCCCAAATGTCAAGATCGTTGATCTTAGTGGAAATATCTTCCCAGATATCAGGCTACACCATATCCAAAACCGTGTCAAGATAGTAAATATCTCAAAAAATCCAAATATAAGAAACTTAAATGACTTCATCAATCGATATAACCATGCATATGAGAATATAGAAGAGCTTGATATATCCTATCTTAGAAATTTGAGCGATATTTCAGCTCTAAGAGAGTTTAGA
>CAZYJF010000080.1:5370-6609 GCA_964647715.1 uncultured Sulfurospirillum sp.
GGCACAAACTCCTCAAGCTCCTCATCATAGGCATAAATCTCACCACTTTTGATATCGTAGTGCCAAGCATGGAGTGAGAGTTTGCCCTCATTTACTCTCTCTTGGACTTTTGGATATGTCAGGAGATTGTCAAGTTGAAAAATAGCAGAAATCTCCTCTGTCATCGTAAGCCTATCCTCATCGCTCAACTCTCCACCCCACTCCTGAACGAAGTCTCTAGCTTCTCTTCCTAGTTCAAGCCACTGCTTGACATGAGGGATCTCTTTCTTCTCAAACTTACTATCGTCATAATAAAGTGCTGAAATTGCCCCACACTGAGAGTGCCCACATACGATGATATCTTCAACCTCCAAGATATTTACCGCATACTCAATGGCAGCTGCTGTGGAGTGGTAATCCTCATCTAGTTTGTATGGAGCTACAAAATTTCCTATATTTCTTACTACAAAGAGATCGCCAGGACCCGTGTTTGTGATAAGATTTGGAAGGACTCTTGAGTCACAACAGCCGATAAAGAGGATCTTTGGATTTTGCCCATCATTAGCAAGCTTTTTAAACTCTCTTTTTCTCTTTTTAAACTCTACTTTTTTAAATCTCTTGCTTCCACTTATTAGCTTCTTGATATTTTTCATCTATTCTCCAAAATCTTCAAAGTTTTGTCTAATCGCCTCGTAAAGTACTATTCCCACAGATACGGCGAGATTTAGTGATCTTCCGTTTTTGCCCATCGGAATTGTAACCTTGTTTTGTGGATTTAACTCCATCAGATCAGCTGGTAAACCCTCCGTCTCACTACCAAAAAAGATAAAATCCCCCTTTTTAAACTCGGCTCGAAAATATGGTTTTGTTGATTTAGTAGTAGAGAAGAAGAATCTCTCTTTGTATTGTATATTCTCCTTCAAAAACTCCTCCAAACTCTCCCAAACCTTTAGATCTAGAAGTTTCCAGTAATCAAGTCCTGCACGACGAAGTGCCTTTTGGGAGATATCAAATGAGAGAGGTTTGATTAGATGCAAGGTTGCATCTGAGTTTACACAGATACGACCAATCGCACCTGTGTTTTGGGGGATATTTGGAGTTACAAGAACGATATTAAACATGGGCACCTCTAACAACTATATACAGCTCATAGCTTTTTATATTTGTTCATAATCGAGGCGAAGCGATGAAGGACTTGCCATTGCAAATTCAAAGAGCTTCAACGAAGAGTATGTACAAATATAAAAAGCCCAAAGGGTA
>CAZYJF010000081.1:0-6492 GCA_964647715.1 uncultured Sulfurospirillum sp.
TAGCATTATAGCCTCTCTTTTTTGCTCTTTTGATGGTCTTGACATATCAATCCTTCTTTATATAGGAGATAGGATTATTATAACAAAGTTTAAGTTATGGATTGCTCTATAAGCCAATCTAAGCTCTTTTTTAAAACCTCTTAAACACTTTTTCAAAATCAAGCTCTTCAAAGTTCACTATAACACTACTAAAGTCATTCACTAACCCAATAATATGGCTTTCGTCTTTGGTGTGCTACCGATAAAACCACAATCGTCTCATCATCAGTTGTGTAAAATATACTGTATGGAAATCTATGTAATAAACATCTTCTAATATTTTTTTCTACTTGTGGATATAGAGTGGGAGACAAAACGATATTTTCTATACTTTTTTTAACATCTTTTTTAAATCTATCACCTAAACCGGTTTGTTGAAGATTATAATACTGCCTAGCATCTTCTATCTCAAAAGAGGCTAATTCTAAAATTTTTAATTTCATTCACCAAAAACTTGTTCATAAGAGAGTGTTTTAATGCTACCTTCCTTGTAAGCTTGAAGCCTTTTTTGACTCTCCTGTAACCAAATCTCGTCAATCTCTTTATCAGGACTGTTCAAACTATATATCAAGCTTTCAATGATGATATATCTATCTTGCGGTTTTAAGTGCATTGCTTCTTCTATAATTTCGGGTAAACTCATAATAATTCCCCTTTTGCAAAATAATTTAAGCTTATTATAACACAAAACAGCCTTGTTTAATCACTATATCACAAATCTTAAACAAGATAAAACATCAAGACAACTCCATCCCCTCCTGCCCTATTCGATAGAGTGCAAAGTCATACTTGATAGGATCATTTGCATCAAACTTTTTAAGAGCCTCCGTCAATTCTATTACCGCTTTTAGATCATAACTCTTTCTCTTTAGCAGACCCAACCTTTGTGAGACTTTAAAGGTGTGGGTATCAAGCGGTATCAAAAGAGTTGACCTATCGACTCTCTTCCACAGACCAAGATCTAAAAAGTCATCTCTTACCATCCATCTTAGATACATATTCCATCTCTTGTAGGTCGATTTTGAGCCTTTTGCAGGAGGTTTTGAAAGAAGGAAACTATAACCCCTTGAGTCGTAACTGTTTAGTTTTCTAAGAGCCTCTATCAATGATGCCAATCCTTCAAGTACACTTTTTTCCCTCTGATAACCTTTCAAAAATATCTCTTCAAGCGAACCAAGTTCGGCTGATCTTTTGAGTGTGATAAAAAACTCGGCTACATCATTGGAGTTTTGAAAGCGGTAGTAGCTCTCTCTCAAAGCATCTCTTATCTCACTCTCACTTCTATTTAGCAGTGAAAAATCAAGAGAGTGCAAAAACTTCACAATTAGCTTCGCATTGCCGTAAGCAAAGAGTGCACAGATGAGTGCGATTCTCTCATCATTGTACTCTCTTGCTACTAAAAGGGGATCTGGTTTATCTAGGCTTAACTCATCAGTTTTATTTCTGCTTTGAACTTCAAGATCAAGCCTCTCTTTCAAAGTCATATCTGCATCTCTTTTTGGTTAAATAGCTTTTGAAGATAGTCGGAGATATTTGCAAGTGAGTAAATCACCACAAAGATCATAAATCCCGGAAAGAAACTAAGCCACCAAGCGATATCGACCACATCTTTTCCGTCACTTAAAATACTTCCCCAACTCATCTGAGGAGGCATGATCCCGATACCCAAGAAGCTCAAACCACTCTCAGCCAAAATCGCTCCCCCTACCCCAAATGTAAAGGAGATCAAAAATATCGGAGCCAAAAGAGGTGTGAAGTATTTTAGAATGATCTTCATCTTGTTTACATTTGAGTATCTTAAGACCTTGATAAAGGGTTTGTTCGCTATGGCAAAGCTCTCACTTCTTATCATCCTAGCCATTCCCATCCAGCCAGTTACTGAGATGACGATGATGAGTATCCAAATCGATGCATTCATATAGGAGATAAGTGCCAAAAGAAGGAAAAATGTAGGAAATGTCAAAAAGAGATCAATCACCACCACTATCAACTTATCCACACCACCTTTAAAAAAGCCACTACTAACCCCTACGATTAGCCCTACTAGTGAAGCGATTAGTGCAGATCCTAGACCAATCAAAAGTGAGACTTTCCCACCCTCTATGATCCTAGCTAGCAAATCTCTTCCAAGCCTGTCAGTTCCCATAAGATGTGCAAATGATGGAGCTTGTAAGATCACATCTTTGTTTAAGTCATATGGACTTTGAGGATAGAAATATCCACCCAAAAAGGATAGAGCTATCACAAATACTAAAGATATGACACTAAAGATTGGAAATTTTCTCACCTTCTATACCTCAAAATAGGATTCTCCAGACAGCTTCTAGTGTCACCTTTTTGCCTAGATCTCTTTGAATCTTCCTCTTTAACTCCCTCATCTGTGGCTCATCTAAGACCTTTTTTGAGAGAAGTTCACAATCAATCACCGCCGATTTTGAGTCTATATGTTTGGTTACGACACTCTCTATATCTACTTTGCTGCCATCTATGATGTAGCTTTTACCAATGAGTAGGCTCTTTATATCTGCATCTTCTTTGATACTCTTAAATGATACATAAAGAGGCACAGAGATAGCAAGGGCGACAAGAAGTGAAAACAAGATCCCGTGCTTTGCCCTTTTTATCGGTGAATATCCTTGCACCAAAAAGACAAGTCCAGCAGCAAAGACGATTCCGGCTAAGTTGGTCAAAAATAGCAAAAAGGCATGATAGAAGATACTCCACTCTCCCCATCCAAGACCGATACCTGAAACTGCGATTGGTGGTACCAATGCCACTGCGATTGAGACACCTACTAGTGATCCTACTATCTTTTCGTTGTTTTTGGCATATGCAGCAGCCGCACCTGAAATCAAAGCTACAAAGAGATCTAAGATACTAGGCTTTAATCTACCGCTCATCTCGGAAGTGAGCTCTTGAAATGGCATAAGCAAAGCAAAAAGACTACTACTCACAAGTGCTATCAAAACACCAATAGCTATGGTTTTTAAGCTTTGAATTAGAAGTGCTTCATCTATCCGTAAGACTCCCATCGAAAAAGATACTATCGGTTGCATCAAAGGTGCTAAAAGCATCGCACCGATGATTACTGAGGAGGAGTTTAGATAGAGTCCTACCGTGGCTAGAAGAGTTGAAAGCAGGATTAGAGTGATAAATGTAGAGCTAGGTTTTGCTTCATCTCTTAGTGAAGTAAAGAGGCTTTGGTACTGATCTTCTGCAGCGTGGGTAAAGAGTGGCAGAGTGTTTTGCTGATAATCGACAATCTCTTTTGAAGTTGGCAGATCTGTTAGTTTGATGCTTTCTTTGTCACTCACACTACCTTCCATCTCCCAAAAGCTCTCAGGTAGTGCCATCTTTATCGCCTTTGGTTTCACCCAAATCTTTACAGGTGTGTGCTTGCAAACCTTCCCATCAACTCGAACTTCAAGTGATGGATCACTCTCAATCAAAATGGATTTTGACTCGATTAGTCCTACATTTGGTGGTAGCTTTTTTGAGCTTGGTTTGGTAAAAATAGTCTTTATCAAGAATGACAAATAGCCAGTGATTGAAGGCGGTGAAATGATTAGAGCGGAGAGTTTTGAGTTGTTTATCCTAAGATCAGAGACTATCTTTGAGGCAAAGGTTCTGTTATCATGCTCTACTATTACAATTCCTGAAGCTACTGTTGTGATCTCTTGCTCTTTGTCAGTAGTTATCTTGACTTTGGTTCTTTTTAGATTTTTAAATTTTTTGAAAATATCAAGAAAAGATTTAAACCTATCCTTTAGACTCTTCTTCTCAAAATTCTCCAAGAGGTAAGAAAGAGGTGGAGTATCTCCTATCTGTATAGAATAAAGAGCTATCTCATCATCGCAAAAGAGCATATCAAGCTCTTTGATAGTGCTTTGAAGTGCTTGGGTGATGTTTTCTTGGATATTTGGACTAAGTTGGAATGACTCTCTAAGAGCCACTTGGTTTGGTTGAGCGATGATAGAGAGTGCATATTCGCACTCTTGTGAAGCTCCTATCTTTAGTAGCTCTTTGATCTGTTCAAGTGAAGCACAAACTAATACTTTTTGATTTTTAACATATTTTTTAGGATCTTTTATAAATTCGTCATACTCTACAAAATATAGCATATCTGCCATCGGATGACTCTTCGCCTCTTCTAGTACCTCTTGGCTACCCTCACCATAAACAAATGGGATCAAGTTCAAAACTTCGCTCATCAACTACCTCAAAAGTGATTTTAATCGCACAATCATATCATTTGCCTCATTTATCCTCTCTTTACTCACAAGATTTGCATTTACTAGCTCTTTTACCTCACTTACTAGATCGTAAATCGATTGGGGTTTGGAGAGTTGGTTTCCGATGAGCAGGATATCCACACCTGCATTTAGTGCAAGGGAGAAGGCTTTTTTTTGGGAATAGTTTGAGGAGATGGCTCTCATTTGCATATCATCGCTGATGATAAGTCCTGCAAAGCCGTTTTTCTTTAAGATCGAGAGTGTCTTTTTTGATAGAGTTGCAGGGTAGAGAGGATCTAGGTGGGAGTTGAAGATGTGGGCACTCATAATCATATCGGCTTTGAGATTTAAAAAGGGCTCTAACTCCCTCTTTTTCCAAAGCCGACTGACATCTACAAAACCTTTGTGAGAATCTCCAAGTGAGCTTCCGTGCCCAGGAAAGTGTTTTAGGCAGGCTATCACACCCTCTTTTTTCATCTCTTTTATGAAGATCGAGGCATATTTTTCGACAATTTTTGGTGATTTGCCAAATGATCTGCCTCTTTTTACAATCACTTTGTTTTTGGGATTGAGAGATAAATCAACACTTGGAGCTAGGTTTAGGTTGATACCCTCCTCTTTTAAGATCTTTGCCATCTTGTGGTAGTAGTATCTTGCACTCTTTACTCCCATAGAAGCTATTTTCTTAGCTGAGGGAGTATCAAAAAAGCCATTTTTAGAACTCAACCTCTGCACTGCCCCACCCTCCTCGTCAATGGCTATGAAAAGTGGATATTTTGAGCAGGTTTGTAAATCAGTAGTCAGCCTTTTTAACTGCCAAGGAGAGCTTATGTTTTTAGAGAATAGGATTACTCCTCCAAGTGGATGGACTTTGAGATATGAACATAGTTTAGCAGGAACTCTTTTACCCTCAAAACCGATAATAAAAAGATTTGAAATTTTATCCTCTAGAGTGAGAGAGAAGAGTAAAATAGGTAAAAAGAGTATGATTAAAAAAGCTCTTCTCATACCCCAGCAACCAATAAAAACACAGGATAGTTTTTCTCTTTTTTGATCTCATAAATCTCATCTAAAAAGATTAGATCAAGCCCAAGCTCTTCACACAAGCTTCTTAACTCATCCAAATCAAAACCAAAGTGATAAACTCCATCATTTCCTCTACTGTGAAATGAACCATCCTCACTGCAAAGATCGAGCAAGGCGATATGTCCACCTTTTTCTAGGGAGGATTTGGCCTTGGCAATAAACTCTTTAGTATCTTCTATGTGGTGAAGTGTCATAGAAGAGACGAAGAGATCGTAGTTTTTGGGAAGATCATCTTTTTGGATGTCGTGATGGAGTGTGGTGATGTTGGGAATCTTGTAATCTTTTATCTTTTTATCTATCTGCTCAAGCATCTTTTTAGAGCTGTCAAGTGCTAAAACCTCACTTGCCTTTTGAGCCAAGAGAGTGCTAAGCAGTCCTGATCCTGCTCCATAATCGATAATCTTTTTGCCCTCAAGATCAAGTAAAGTATCAAGCTTTTCATAAAGAGTTTTGGCATTTTTCACACGGTTTGAGTTTTGATCCCACTCTTTTGCCAAAGAATCAAATATATTCACTTTTTATCCTTTTCAACTAATCTCAACTGCCATCCAAAGATAACGAGTCTGCTTACTCCTATCCCAGCATGTCTAAGCATATCGCCAGTCCAAGAGTTGCAGGTATAAAGAAGATTATATGCTCTTTTTGCTTCATAATAGTCATAAAAATTATCAGCATTTTTATCAAGATATGGTATGAGTGAGCCATCTTTGGTCTTAAAACTCTCTAGCACGGCTTTTTCAAGCCTTCTAAACCCCTCCTCATTAAGACCGACTTTGAATGTCATACTCTTATCAAAATCTCTCATATGAGCCACTTTCATCAGTGAGGGAGTAGGCAAAAAAAGAGCCTTTATAGCCAAAGGATAATTGATATCCTCAAATCCCCCCTCATCCATCATAAATGCCTTGTCCCCAAAACTAAATGCCAGATACCCACCTCTGCCACGGTGAAGCAGTGATCTAACTCTTTTGTCACTTTGGTTTAGATCGTGGGCTTTCAAGATAATCTCAGAGTGAGAAAAGATACCGTTTTTAGGTGCATAGATGTAGATGGTGTGATCTTTGCCTCTGCTTATCGAGTGTCTGGGAATGAGTAAGAAAATGAGAAGAACTGTTAAAAGGATAAAAAAGAGTTT
>CAZYJF010000082.1:0-1864 GCA_964647715.1 uncultured Sulfurospirillum sp.
TGTAACACTAATTGCATTACTAGCTGGCTGTTCTTCTAAAAACGCGAAAAAAGATGAACTTTTTAATAAATCGGATATATTTTGGTATCAAAAGATAATCAAAGATATAAAAGTCGATACACTCGATAAAGCGGACGAGGATTACACCTCACTAGCTAGTGAACATGTAGCATCACCTCTTCTAAAAGAGGCTCTTTTACTCTTGGCAAAAGCCCACATTAAAAATGAAGAGTATTTGATGGCAAACTTTTACATAGATGAGTATATAAAACGGTATGCTAGTAGAGCAGATATTGATTATTTGGAGTTTTTGAAGCTAAAGTCTAACTTTCAATCATTTAAAAAGATAAATAGAGATCAAAAACTTTTACTTGATACTATCAATGCTTCAAAGTACTTTCTAAAAGAGTATCCTAGCTCTACATTTGTCCCTGAAGTTCAGACAATACTTACAAGATTGTATCTAGCAGATCAGGTATTAAACCAAAATATCGTCAAATTATACAAAAAAACAGGCAAGTTAAAAGCTGCCAAAATTTATGAAGATAAGATTAAAAATTCTTGGCTAAAAAATGTCAAAATCAAAGAGTCTAGTGACTCTGTTTTATCGATATTTTAGATGAAAGGTATAAATGCAGTTAAGTAACTATGGAGAATTTCCTACAACACTTCCTGTGATTGTTGAAGATGAGATATTTTTATATCCATTTATGATATCACCACTTTTTTTGAGTAAAGAGAGTGATTTAAAAGCAGTAGAACATGCACTAAGTCATGACTCTTTGGTGCTTATCGTTCCATCAAAAAAGGGTAGTGAAGGCAAAAGAGATTTTAAGAGCATTTATCCAAATGGTGTTATTGGTACTATCATGAGGAAGGTTGATCTTGGAGATAATAGAGTCAAGATTTTGTTTCAAGGTTTGGCAAAGGGTAAGATAGTAGAAGAGGTAGAAAAAGATCCACTAATAGCTAAGGTGGATATCTTAGAGACAAAAGAGTATGACAAACTCAAAGTCAATGCTACACTTGAGATCTTAAAAGAGAAGATAAAGACTCTTGCAGCTACTAGTGAGCTTTTTCATCCAGACCTACTAAAGACGATAGAAGAAAATGATGATCCTATCCGTATAGCTGATCTAGTCTCTAGCACAATCAAACTCAAAAAAGAAGAAGCTTACCGGCTATTTAGTGAAGCAGATTTGGAACAAAGACTCTATGGGATCATCGAACATATCAGTGAAGAGATAAAGGCGAGTAATCTACAACAAGAGATAAAATCCAAAGTACACTCCAAAATTGAGCAGGTAAATAAAGAGTATTTTCTAAAAGAGCAGCTCAAGCAGATCCAACAAGAGTTAGGAACTGATACTCAAAGAGAAGAGGAGATTGAGGAGTATAAAAAGAAGCTTAGCAAGATAAAAAAATACCTCAAAGATGATGCTTACAAAGAGATAAAAAAGCAGATAGAAAGATTCGCAAGAATGCATCCTGATTCTGCTGATGCGAATGTGATACAGAGTTATTTGGATTGGGTTTTAGAGATCCCTTTTGGTAAATACTCAAAGAGTAAACTAGATATCAATGAAGTAAAAAAACAACTCGAAAGCGATCACTACTCACTTGAAAAAGCAAAAGAGAGGATAGAGGAGTATTTTGCTGTCAAAGAGTTGATGGAGCTTAGAGGAATCAAAGAAACTGATAATCAAACTGCCATTGTCTGTTTTGCTGGACCTCCAGGAGTTGGTAAAACATCTTTGGCAAACTCGATCGCAAAGGCACTTAAAAGAAAACTTATCCGTATAGCTCTTGGTGGATTAGAGGATGTGAACGAGCTTAGAGGTCATAGAAGAACTTATATAGGTGC
>CAZYJF010000082.1:1964-4389 GCA_964647715.1 uncultured Sulfurospirillum sp.
TTTTTGAGTTCATATACTCCACAAGAGAAGTTTGAGATAGCAAAGAAGTACCTAATACCTCAAGAGATAAAAAAACATGCTCTTAAAAATAGTGAAGTAAATATCACTGATAGTGCATTAAAACTTATCATTTCAAACTACACTAGAGAAGCTGGAGTTAGAAATCTAAGAAGGCAAATAGCAAAAATCCTTAGAAAAGTGGCAAAACAGATACTAAATGATTCATCGATTAAAAAGGTCAGTATCACTGCTAAAAATTTATCTAAATTTTTGGATAAAGAGGTATTTAGCATAGACAAAAGAGATAGAGAAGACCAAGTTGGAGTAGTAAACGGCTTAGCATGGACAAGAGTTGGTGGTGATCTCCTAAAAATTGAAGCTATCAAGATAGAGGGTAAAGGTGCAATTCAACTAACGGGTAATTTAGGAGATGTGATGAAGGAGTCTTCAAAGATTGCTCTTAGTGTTGTAAAGGTCTTAATTGACAATAAGAAGATAAAGATTGATACTAAAAAAATACCAAGATCGGTAAAAGAGAAAGAGGAGAACAGGTACCCAAAACCTAGCGATATATATAAAAGATATGATCTTCATATTCACTTTCCTGCAGGTGCTACTCCAAAAGATGGTCCTAGTGCTGGTATTGCATTGGTTACTGCAATATCATCGATACTTGGTGATATCAAAGTAAGAAGTGATGTAGCAATGACAGGAGAGGTTTCACTAACTGGTAGAGTTTTGCCAATTGGTGGATTAAAAGAGAAGTTAATTGCTGCTTATACAGCAAAGATCAATACAGTTCTTATTCCAAAGAAAAATTATGAAAATGATCTTGATGAGATACCAAAAGAGGTCTTAGATGCCCTAGAAATTGTACCAGTTGAAAATGTTGAAGAGGTTTTAAAACTAGCTCTTGTTTGATCTAAGATTTTTAGAGCTTGGCTTAATGAGTATTAAGTTATAATATTTTATTATTTAAGAAAGGATTTTAAAAATAAATTATGAAAAAGTTACTGATATTTTTAATCTTAGTTTTTGTTGCAATTCAGTTTATTCCGATGAATGTGCCTGCTGATATTCCAGATAAAGAGGGGCAAGCACTAGAGGCTGACCCAAAGGTTATGGCAGTGTTGAAAAGGTCATGTTTTGATTGTCATTCAAATCACACCAAATTTCCATGGTACAGCTCTATAGCTCCAGCTTCTATCTTCACTAAGATGCATGTTAAAGAGGGAAGAAAACATATGAATTTTTCCATTTGGAACAGTTATGATGATGAAAAAAAGAAGAAGTTTTTAGAGAAAATCCCAAAAGCAGCAAAGAGTGGGAAAATGCCACTACCTAGCTATCTTCTCATTCACAAAGATGCGAAACTTAGTGATGAGGATATAAAAACACTTAGTGATTGGGCTAGTGAGGAAGCATTTAATCTAGAAGAGTAGCATCTAATGCTACTTTGATAGCTAATCTCTTCTTATAATTGCGGTATAATCTCCCATATTCAAAAAGGAGGATAAAATGAAAAAAACTTTAATATTTACTAGCTTACTAACATTAGCTTGCACACTAAATGCAAAAAGTATCAATTTTGATTTCGAACAGACAAAAAGTGGTAACTTGCCAAAAAATTGGCAAAATAAGATGACCAACTCAGATAAAAGCAGTGCTATCTGGGAAGTGGAAGAGAAAAACGGCAATAAAATACTCACACTAAAAGAGTTCAAAGATAAAGAAAATGCCACATTTAATCTATGCTACACAAAAGAGGTTCAGTTTAAAGATGGCGAGATTAGTGTAAAGTTTAAAGCAAACAGTGGAAAGAGTGACCAAGGTGGTGGTATCATGTGGAGAGTTCAAGATAAGAACAACTACTATGTTGCAAGATATAATCCACTAGAGGATAACTTTCGGTTTTACATCGTAAAAAACGGTTCAAGAAAAGAGCTATGCTCTGCAAATGTCCATCTAAGTGATGGTTGGCACACTATGAAGATAAAACAAAACGGTGATAAATTTATCGGTTATCTTGATAAGAAAAAGCTCTTAGAGTGTAAAGACTCATCCATCAAAAAAAGTGGAGGTGTAGGTGTATGGACAAAATCTGATGCTGCTACATCGTTTGATGAATTTAAAATCCTATGGTAAAAAATAAGCATCTATTAGTCATCCTAACAGCCACTATCTTTACTCTTTTTGGCTGTGGTGGCAAAGATAAAGAGATAGTCAATATATATGTCTCAGAAGATATGCCGTTTTCAAAACCAGTGCTTAAAGAGTTTGAGAGGCAAAGTGGTATAAAGGTGAATGCTCTTTATGATAGCGAAGAGTCAAAAAGCAGTGGGGTTGTAAATAGATTAATCGCTGAAAAAAACAATCCTCAAGCTGATCTTTACTGGGCAAATGAACCAATAAGAGCAGAAATTTT
>CAZYJF010000082.1:4489-6431 GCA_964647715.1 uncultured Sulfurospirillum sp.
GCAAAAGAGTTCCTTGAAAAATTAAAATCCAATAATATTGCTATCTCTACTAGTAATGGAGAGAGTGCTAATCTTGTTGCTAAAGGCAAATATGACTTTTCATTGGTCGATAGTGATGATGCGATTAGTCGTTTAAGAGATGGAAAAAATGTAGAGTTTGTCTATCCAGATCAAAAAGAAGATGAGCTTGGTGCATTTGTGGTTCCAAACTGTGTGATGTTAATCAAAAATGCAAAACATCCCAAAAATGCAAAAAAACTGATGGATTTTTTATTGAGCAAAAAGAGTGAGCAAATCCTAGCAAATCTACCGTGTGCACAAATTCCTCTTCATAAGTCTCTTAAACCACCAAAAGATTTAAAATCATTTGAACAGATTAAAGTGATGGAAGTTGATTATGAAAAGGTAGCTGATAAACTCTTAGAGATTCAACCCCTCTTAAAAGAGTGGTCAAAAAGGTGAACTTTAAGGCTATAAGCTATCTTTATGCCCTACTTTTTTTAACACTCTTTGCCTTTTTGCCCATAGTTTATTTGATATTTCATAATTTGGGAGCCTTTGCACTTCACTTATCAACTATAATAGATGATCTTTATCTTTTTTATATCTCCTTTTTTAATGCCTTTATTGTTGCACTTATTTCAACGATATTTGGATTTATCTTTGCCTTTTTATTTGCAAAGACCAATCTTCTTTTTAAAAGAGTGTTTATAGTCATTATCGCCCTACCCCTGCTTAGTCCCTCATATCTAAGTGCTATAGGCTGGGCTGATTTTGATTTTAGTCCATTTTGGGCAGTAATCTTTTCAAAGATTGCAGTTTTTACACCCATATCTGTTTTTATCTCATTTGTAGCACTAAGATCAATCAATCCTAAGCTTGAGGAGATGGGGCTTTTATATACAGATACAAAGGGAGTTATTAAAGATATCTTGTTGCCAAATATATATGCATATCTGTTTTTATCTCTTTTTATCGTATCGATTTTGAGTTTTGGGGAGAGTAGTATAGATAATACTCTTTCATTTAAGAGTTTTTCATTGGAGATTTTTACACTCTTTAGTGCTATGTATGACTATGAAGATGCTTCCTTACTTGTTATATTTTTACTCTTTGTGCTATTTGCGATGCTAAGTATTTATAGATATTTTTTTAGTGATAAATTGCACTTTGATAAATTTTATCAAATGGAAAAAGTTTATACACTAAGTTCAAAAAATCAGCTTTTTGCTATATCTTTAATACTTGGTTTTATTTTACTCTTTATTGGAATACCTTTTTTTGGTATATTTTCAAATATCAATATCCAAGCTCTAAGTTATGCAATCATAGACTCAAAAGATGCCATACTGCACACATTTACTCTCTCACTAGAAGTTGCCCTACTCTTTTGTATTAACTCTTTTATTTTTGCTACTCTTTTTGAAGATGATGGCTTTCTTGAAAGAGGGTTAAAGCAGATAATATTTTATATATTTTTACTTCCTTCAAGCATATATGCTATCTCTTTGATTGGACTTTTTAACCACTCATATTTTGATGTGATCTACTCTTCTTTACTTTTATTAGTCGTTGCGATTTCACTAAAATATCTTGCAGTTGGACTTACACTCACAAAGCTAAACCTTTATAAGATCACGCCATCACAGATAGACTCAGCAAAGCTCTTGGGAGCCAATCTCTTTTATATTTTAAGATATATCATCATTCCTAGCTCAAAGAGGATCTTTTGGGTTTTGTTTTTGATAGCTTTTATCTTTAGTTACAGAGAGGTAGATCTTGGCTATCTTCTTAGTCCTGTCGGTTATGAGACTATCTCTATGCACCTGCTTACGACGATGGCAAACTCTAAATCATCAATCATCGCTTCAAATATTTTTATTACCATGTTTTTGCCTCTCATTCCACTTTTCTTTCTAACAAGAGGTTTAAGATGATAAAA
>CAZYJF010000083.1:0-6349 GCA_964647715.1 uncultured Sulfurospirillum sp.
AGATCTTGTGATATAATATTTCATACAGATTTAAAGGAGTCGGTATGACATGGGTTACTTTGTTTATTGCTGTTGCTGTGCTTGGTGGATTGCTTCACATCTTAATCGACATGCTTGAAAGACATCAGACAAAGAGCAATTAGATCATAATTTACTGCCTGTTTTGGTGTAAGATCATGCGAAATATCTGATCTGTTTAGTGAAACTAGAACGATTATCAGTGATACTGCTATCCAAAAAAATCTTTTCATAAAAGTAAATCGTCCTTAAGTGAAATAACTTTACAATTCCACATCAAAATAGAGGATATTAAATGCTAAAAATCTATTTCTCAATCTTGGCAGCTATTTTTATAGCTATGCAATTTATCAGACCTACTATGGAAAATCCACCAGTTGTTAAGCAAAAGGAGTTAGTTGCTCCCAAAGAGGTGATGAGCATACTAAAAAGGTCCTGTTATGATTGCCACTCAAACGAAACCAAATGGCCATCATACTCATCTATCGCACCACTCTCTTGGACTATCGCAGATCATGTAAATACTGGAAGAAAGACTCTAAATTACTCCGAGTGGAATGACTACTCTGATGAGAAAAAAGCAAAGAAGTTTGAAAGAACCATGCAGACTCTAAATACCGGTCTTATGCCCTTACCAAGTTATCTGTGGATTCACAAGGATGCGAAACTCAGCCCAAAAGATAAAGAGACCTTAAAATCTTGGGCAAAAGATGAGTTATCTAAACTCGGGGTGGAGACTTTTTAGTCGCTCTGTCGAAAAAGTACCATAGCCCACCTAACAAAGTCACAAGGATTAGTGGCAGTATCCAAGGGTTGCTCTTTATCACTCCAAAAGCATTTACTATCTGCTCTCCTCCTTTGTAGCTCAAAAGTGCAAAAAAGCTGACGAAGATGATAGATGCCGGGATATTTAGTATCCCAAATTTTAAAAAACTATACTTTGAAAGCCCCATAGCAACTGGTACCAAAGTCTTGACACCATAGATGAACTTTTGGATAAAGACTGCAAAATCACCATATTTTTTGATGAGGATCTGAGAGAGTGCAAATTTTCTTCTATGGTTTTTCATATATGGTGCTATGACTTGCTTGTTGTATCTTCCTAGATAAAATAGAACCATATCCCCTATATAGTTTGAGATTGTCGCTACGATAATAGAAGTCGTGATATCCATCTTCCCAAGGTAGCTCAAAGCTCCAGCCGCCACGATTCCGAAAAATCCACCCCCAAGAGAGTAGATAAACAAGGCTATATATCCATATGTCGATAGTGAGTTTAACAGATCTTCCATCTAGTTAAATACCTTGTCCAATTCTCGCACGATTGCAGGTGGGGTGATCTTGTATGAGTTGATGATGTCAGTAGCACTGACATCCTTACCGTAAAATCTTTTGTTTGCAAGATCATCCACTATGATAGAGTTTCCAGCGAGTGATAGACCTACATATAGACCTTTTGTGATGGCATATACATATGCTTCTGACTCCAAAAAGAGATCTCCTTCAATCCCAGCTTCTCTACCCACGGGACCTGCTGCCAATGAGGCATCTACACCAAGGGTGAACTTTGAGCTATCAAGACCGGCTAGAGATCTTTTTGTCTTGAAAACCAAAACTATGTCAGATTTGCTCACACCTACTTGAAGTCCTATACTTCCTCCTATGAGCTTTATAAAGACTGGATTTGTATAAACACCATCATCATTTTTGGCGACTAAAATCCCCTCTCCATACCTTCCACCAAATATAAAACCAGCTTTATAGACTGATGGGATAACGACCACTGCTTCAGCCTTTTGAAATAGAAGTGGCGGTATCGCTACTTCTGGGAGTGTAAGCATCTTCTTAATCGTTTTTATAGACTCTGTGATCTTTTTCTCATAATGACTCTTTGCAAAAAGTCCTACAGAAAACACAGATAAGACTCCCAAAATTAAAGCTAACCTTTTTAACACAAACTATCCTTTTTAATATATCTAGCGAATTTCCCATCCATTTTCATCAACTCTTCAAAACTTCCTGACTCTGCAACCCTGCCGTTATCTAGTAGATATATCCTGTTCGCATCTTTGATAGTTGATAATCGATGAGCGATTATTATAGTGGTTCTTTCATTTAAAAATGATGATAAATTCTCAAACAATCTTCTCTCTGTCTCCACATCCAAAGAGGATGTAGATTCATCCAAGATCACGATATTTGGCTCTTTGACTATCATCCTAGCGATTGCTAGTCTTTGTCTTTGTCCACCACTCAATCTAACACCGTTTTTACCGACCTTTTCATCTAAGCCATGTTCTAAAGAGTTGATAAACTCATCTAGCTCAGCCATCTTGATAGCTTTGAGCAGTTTCTCTTCATCTACATCTGCACCTAGAGTCAGGTTGTATCTGATAGTACCATCAAAGATGAGAGGATTTTGCAAGGTCAAATAGACATGCTCTCTAATCGTCTTAAATCCAATCTCTTTATAGCTAATATCATCAAAGAGAATATCGCCACTTTGAGCTTCATAAAAACCAACTATCAAACTAGCAATCGTACTCTTACCTCCCCCACTCTCTCCAGCAATCGCTATCTTTTCTCCACGATTTGCTTCGATGTTGATATGATCTAAGATTTTTACACCCTCTTTGTATGAGAAACTTACATCCTTTAGTTTTAGGGAGTTTGTTTTAGTATTGGCAAAAGGATTTTTTTTGCATGGATAGACTTTTTCTTGCTCCATATCGAAGATCGTATTTATTCTATTTAGTGCCTCTTTGGCATTGGTGTAAGCATATGTGATGGATAGCACTTCAGAAAAGGGTTGAGCGATAACCCACATATATCCAAAGATTCCTAGCATCCTACCTACACTGATATCTTCTACATATACTGAAAGTACACCTCCTGTTCTAAAGAGCTCAAAACCTAGCAAAAACAAAAAGTACGAGAACAATCCAGCAGCTTCACTTCTGTACTTAAACTCAATCGAACTCTTTTTTATCTTTTCTATCTTCTCGATTAGATTTCTCTTTAGTATCTCCTCTTTGTTGCTGGCTTTGATCTGCCAAAATAGCTCTAGATTTTCTCCAAGCTCATCTTGAAAATTTGAGATAGCTTTATTTTCCAACCTCTTGTAGTAGCCTACTTTTCTTGCGATGCGTTTGGTTATAAATGTAACCATAGGCATAAAGGTCAAGATAAAAAGCCCAAGCTTCCAATCGATATACAAAAGCATCGCCCCAACACCCAATATGACGAATACTGAAACGATAAATTTATTTACAGTGATGGAGAGAAAATCATCCACGGTTTTTACATCCACTACAAGCAACGAAGCGATTCTTCCTGAGCCAAACTTCTCATACTCACTCATCTTCACACCCGTTAGATAGCTGACGATTCTTTTTTGAAGAGAACTGATACTCTCTTTGCTGATCTTGGTAAAGAGGTAGGTTTGGATTACTGTCAAAAGTGTATAAAGACCCCTTAAAGCGATAGTAAGTAGTAGAGTTACAACCATATAAAAGATAGCATCATGCTTTCCAAAAAACTGCTCTATATGGCTGATTAGTGTTGAACTCTTCTTTAGGACAAGCTCGTCTATTAGCATCGGTATAAACAGTGGTATAGGGAGTGAAACAATCACTGCTAATATGGCTACGATATTGGCTGTGACAAACTCTCTTTTGGATTTAAATAGTGAATAAATTAAATCTTTTATACTCTCTTTTTTCATTGTTTGATTGTAACTAAAATATGTTATTATTCCCATATGAAAGAATCAATTATCACCTGTCCAAGCTGTGGGACGACTATAGATATCAGCAAATCACTATATGAGAAGCTAAGTGCCAAAGCAAATGCTGACTTAAAAAAAGAGATAGAAGCACATCGAGCAAAGTACAAGATGGCGATGGATGATCTTCGCTCAAAAGAGACAGTTTTAAAAGAAAAAGAGTTAGAGCTTGATCTTGAGGTAAAAAAGAGAACTCAAAAGGAGTTAGACAGACTCTTAGAAGAGGAGAGAAATTCACTCGAAAAAGAGTTAAAATCCAAGATCACAAATCAAATGGATAGCCAATTTAAGCAGCTCCAAGAGGAGTTAGATGAAAAATCAAAACAGGTATCTGATCTAAACAAAACCAAGCTAGAGATAGAGAAGCTAAAACGAGAAAAAGATGAGTTAGAGTCATCAATCAAACTAGAAGCTGAGCAGGAGTTAAACAAAAAACTATCTCTTGAAAAAGAGAAGATCCAAAAAACTCTCCAAGAGCAGATGAGTATGAAACTCCAAGAGAAAGAGGAGCAACTAAAGCAGATCCAAAGACAGCTCGAAGAGACCAAAAGAAAAGCCCTTCAAGGAAGCCAGCAGGTTCAAGGAGAAGCCATGGAGGTGGCGATAGAAGAGTGGATCAAGGAGAAATTTCCTTTTGATCTGGTTGAAGAGGTAAAAAAGGGAGCTTTTGGGGCTGATTGTATCCAGACAATCCACACTAGAGAGTTAGCAAACTGCGGCAAGATCTGCTATGAGAGTAAAAATGCAAAGACATTCAACCGTGAGTGGATCACAAAACTAAAACAGGATATGCAAAAAGCAAAGGCTGATCTAGGAGTGCTAGTAACTACTGTCTATCCCAAAGATATGGATAGGATGGGTTTGATTGATGGGATTTGGGTGTGCAATTTTGATGAGTTTAGAGGGAGTGTGGCACTTCTTAGAGAAGCTCTTATCAAGGTAGCAAAAACTCAAAAAAAAGAGGATAACAAGAGTGATAAAATGACACTTCTTTACAACTACCTAACAGGAAATGAGTTTGAGATGCAACTAAGATCAATCGTAGATGGCTTTATCTCACTAAGAGAGGAGTTAGAAAAAGAGAAGAGATCGATGATGGCTAGTTGGAAAAGAAGAGAAAAACTCATAGATAGTGTCTTGGAAAATACCACAGATATGTATGGATCACTTCAGGGAATTGCAGGAAATGCCATAGCACATATCGAACATCTACACCTTCCATATGAGGATGATGAATGAGAACTCTTTTTTTAGCGATATTTGCACTTTTGATACTCTCATCATGCTCACAAAAAAAGCCCTTGATACAGCACAACTCGATAGAAGAAGTGGGAGCGAAGCTTGGTGATCCTGTCTATATCAGGATATTTAAAAAAGAGCATATCTTAGAGCTTTGGGTAAAAAGTGGTGAAAAATACAAACTATTTAAGCAATACCCCATCCTAAGACTCTCAGGATATCTAGGACCAAAGAAAAAAGAGGGCGACAGACAAAACCCAGAGGGTGTATATAGAGTCTATAAAGGTAGTCTAAATCCTCACAGCAAATACCACCTAGCCATAAATATCGGCTATCCAAACAAGTATGATATCACCCTTGGAAGAACAGGATCAAACATCATGATCCACGGAAGCAACAAAAGCATAGGGTGTTTTGCGATGGGAGATAAACCCATTGAAGAGATCTACAATCTAGTAGAATCAGCCCTAGATCACGGTCAAAAGTTTATCTATGTAGCTATTTTCCCATTTGTGATGAGTGATGAAAATATGAGAAAAAAAGATATATACCCATCCCTACATGCCTTTTGGAAACAGCTTCAAAATATCTACAATATCTTCGAGATCGAGAGAGTCCCACCTAAGGTTATAGTTATGGAAAACAGTTATTTGGTGGAGAAGGAGTAGTAAACTCACATAACTACAAATTATGCTACAATATACACATCTATATACTTAGGAGTGAGTATGAGGACAAACATCGTATTGGATGATGAGTTGGTAGAAGAGGCTTTTCGCTATGCCAATGTCAAGACTAAAAAAGAGTTGGTTCATTTAGCATTAAAAGAGTTTGTTGAAAATGCAAAAAGATTGTCTTTGTTAGATTTAAAAGGCAAAGTATCGTTTGCTGATGATTATGACTATAAATCGTTAGATAATTGATTTATGATGATAAGCCTTATTAAGCCACTCTATCGCTAAAGTCTTATTCATATAAAACCATTCCCTCTTCTAAAATCTCTTTGTAAAAATAGTCATCTCTTTTTCTTAGATAACTTGGTGATGCTGATAGTATATCTATGCCATTTGTTCTATATTTTGTCATAAAACCGACCAAATTCAGCTTTGCATCTATCTCATATTCACTAAAATCCTCCAACCCCTCTTTGATCAAAAATAGATCCAGATCACTCTCTTCGTTGGCTTCACCTCTTGCGTATGATCCGAACAAAATAATCTTATCAGGTTCTAGTGGCAATAGTGCCGAGACTATCTCATCTTTTATCTCTTCTATATCAAGCATAAAGGTACCTTAGTGTCTATTTTA
>CAZYJF010000084.1:0-6292 GCA_964647715.1 uncultured Sulfurospirillum sp.
TAACAAATAAAGTATTAACTAAGCATTAACTCTATCAATAGCTTGAGCTAAAATATGTCCAATTGTGGTGTGCATCTCTTGAACTCTTGGAGTATTTGACGAGGGTACTACAATGTTAAGATCACAAAGCTCATTCATCTTCCCTCCACCATTTCCACTTAAACCTATACACTTACAACCTAGCTCTCTTCCTTTTTTTAGTGCTCTTAAGACATTTTTAGAGTTTCCACTTGTTGAGATACCAATAAGCAGATCACCCTCATTTGCAAGTGCTTCTACCTGTCTTTCAAAGACTCTTTTAAAGCCAAAATCATTGGCAATAGCAGTTAATGCAGATGTATCAGTTGTAAGAGCGATTGCAGGTAGGCCTCTTCTTTCCACCTTGTATCTTCCTACAATCTCTGCTGCTATGTGTTGGGCATCTGCTGCACTTCCTCCATTTCCAAAGATAAGTATCTTATTTCCGTTAGAGAGAGTCTCGGTAGCTATCACACAGGCGGTATAGATATGGTTTTGCGAATCTTCTATTAGTTTTTTTAGAACCTCAAAGTGTGATCTAAGCTCTTGTTCAATCATCAGTTTCATCATATTTCCTTCGTTGCAATATCTGCTAATTGTAACAAAACTACTCTTGCTTTTTAGGACAGATAGCTTTTGTATTGTTCAGTAGCACAGGAATAAAAAACAGACTTACAAGAGTAGAGGCGATACTTCCAAAGATAAGGGCAATTCCAAGACCACCAAATATCGGGTCAGTAGCAAGCAGAGCTGAACCTAAAACGATAGCAATCATCGTCAAAAATATCGGTTTGGCTCTAGTGGCTGTTGCATTTGCAATGGCTCTTGCTTTTTCTTCACCATTTTTTATTTTGCTCATAGAAAAGTCGATTAACAAAAGTGAACTTCTCGCACTAATTCCCATCAATGATATAAATCCTATCAGTGAAGTAGCAGTCAAAAAGAAATTGACCCCAGCAAAATGCATTGTTACCAAGTCCGTCAAATAGTGCCCTATAATCACTCCAATAATCGATAAAAAACTTCCTATCAAAACAATACCACTCAGTGCAAAAGATCGGTAATATACCACCATCAATAAAAACATCAAAACCAGTGCCGATATAAAAGCACCTCCAAGATCTCTAAAGGTATCAAGTGAGACTTTCATCTCTCCATTCCAGTGAAGAAGCATATCCTCGTTTGAGAAGTGATCTTTTAAAATCAGATCAAACATAGAAGTTGAGATTCCAGGAACCTTCTCCACCTCAAAATCACCATCAAGCTCTTGAAGTATCTTCTCTTGTGCCTCAAGAAGAGGATAGACTTGGCTCACCATATCGCATTCAGCTGTGATTCTTGCCATCGTTTTTAAATTTTTACGACTAATTGTTGGCGATGAGTCAACCTTTTTGATATTTACTATCTCTTTGATTGGAACCATGATTCCCATATTGTTCATCAATTTTAATTGACCCAATTTATCCTCTATAGCTTCAATCGATCTACTCTCAAATATTCTAGTTCCATCAGATAGTCTTAAAAAAATTGGAATTTGATCTTGTTGATTTCTACTGTTTTTAACGGCGATTGATGAACCTTTGAATGCCAAATAGATGATCTTATTTAACTGTTCGATACTAAGTCCACTTCTCATCACCAACTCTTTATCAGGAACCAACTTATACTCTTTGTAGATCTTATCAAGCATCACATCTACATCTACCAAACCCTCAGTATCCTTTAGTATATCTCCAATGGCAAATGCAGTCTCTCGTAGCTCATCCTCATTTGTTCCATAAAGTTCTATTTCTATTGTTGCGATTGTTGGAGGGCCCGAAGGCATTTCGATAAACTTTATCTTCGTTCCATCAACTAGTGATGAACACTTTTTTTGGATAATCGGTCTAATTCTGTGCATCATTGCATATGAAGCTTCATCTCTTTCGTGTTTGTCAGTTAGATTTACTACGATTTCTGCTTGGGATTTAAGAGATTTAAAAGCACTACCTTTTACCAAACCGGCATAATCAAGTGGTGCACCCTGCCCTATATATGTCTCCATATCAAGAACCTCTTTCTCTTTTTTGAGTTCATTTACAACACACTCTGTTACACTTTGAGTCTGCTTTAGAGTGCTGTCAACTGGAGTATCTACATAGATAGTAAATGTGTTTGCACTCTTTGAAGGGAGCATTTTTGCCAAAACAAGTTTACTTGGGAACATCATAACTGCTCCCGCAAGGGATAGTAAAACTATTGCAATAACCAAGTATCTTTTAAATCGTGAAGTGATGATGGAGTAGATTAATTTTTCCATTTTTTAAAGACTCCTGCTATCTTTGAGACTATCTTTCTTAATATACTCTTTTTGGCATGTTTGATATTTACAAGCTCATTTGCATGAGGATTTCTTATCAATTTACTTGCAAAAAATGGAGTAAATACATAAGCAACAAATAAAGATACGGCAAGTCCCACAGGTACATTTAGAGGAATTGGTAACATAAACTGTCCCATCATACCTCCAACAAATGCCATCGGTATCATTGTGAGCATGATGGCAATTGTGGCGATATTGGTTGAAGGTCCTATCTCATCAGTAGCTTCAACGATGAGCTCATTGAAGTCTTGATCTTTTGCTTTTGGAAGATGCAAGTGCCTGTGGATATTCTCAATCACCACAATCGCATCATCGACAATCAAACCGATACTCAGTAAAAATGCAAACAAGGTTATACGATTTATCGTCTGATCACTCATCAATGCCACAAACAAAGTAGCTGCCAAGATCATAGGCACAGCAATTGCCACCACCAATGCCTCTCTCCAGCCCAAAAAAGGAATCAAAATCAGCACAACTATACCAATCGTAATAAACAGGTGAAAGATTAGCTCATTTACCGCCTCATCAGCACGATGTCCATAATCTCTAGTCAATATACAGCCCACACCTAATTTGGCAAGCAGTGGTTTTACCTTCTTTAGATACTCTTTTACATCCTCAACAATTGTTACGGCATTTGTACCCTTTAATTTTGAGACTGTGAGAGTGATTTGATTTCCATAATCAAAAAAAGGCTTCTCTTTCGCTTCTTCTACTGCTTTTTTACTGCTTGTATCTCCCTCTAAGCCCTCTCTTTTGGTAAGTAGAACCTTTTTAAAGTTTTGGATATCAGTACCATACTTAATATCAGCGATATCTCTTAGATAGATTGGTGAACCCCTGTATTGGGCAATGATTAGAGTTTTAAGATCATCAATATCTTCTATAACATTTTCTATACCAAAAACAACCAACTCATTTTCACTTGAAGGGGTATCAATATCTGGTGAGTTTTGAGAAATAGACTTAATCGCTTGTGCTACTTGACCCATCGATATGTGATAGCCTGAAAGTTTATCAAGATCAACCAAGACATTAAACTGAGGTCTTTTGACACCCTTTAATTCCGTCTTTGCGACATTTTCAACTGCATTGATATTTTGTTGAATTTCACGAATCATCTTGTACAAAAAGATATCATCTACATCATCAAATCCGGGTTTTTTATAAAAAGCTACGGTTAAGATAGGAATATCTATATCGATGTCAAAAGGCTTTATAAGAGGTTGCATAGCATTTTTGGGAAGCTTGTCCATATTTTGCATCACTTTGTCATAGAGCTTTAGGTTTGAGTCTTCTCTATTTTCACCTATGTAGTATTGGACATTGACAAAGCCTACATTATTCATAGCAGTTGAGTAGATGTTCTCAACACCTTTTATCTCTTTTAGGCGTCTTTCAAGTGGCTTTAGGGCGACATTTAATATCTCCTTTGGGCTAGCTCCAGGGATTACAACAATCACACTTCCACCACTAACAGATATCTGAGGATCTTCTTCTCTTGGCATCACTTGAAGTGCTACAAATCCCAAAACGATAATAGAGATAGCCAAAACCATTGTAATAGGGTTTGTCAAAAAAGATTTAGCAAGAGTCCCTGCTATATTTTTACTCTTATACTCTCCCTTGCCCATACTAAACTCTTACCTGTGTAACTTCATATACATAAAATCAAAGTCACCTTTGCCATAACTTTTTGTCTTACCTACAACCAAAAAGTCATCACTTTTTCCTACTCTTTTAACACTGTATGCTTCATCTCTAAGATCACCACCATAGACATTTGCCCACATAGAACTACCCTTTGAGTTTAACTCCAAAAGATAAAAATCATACTCTCCAAATCCAAAAGATTTTGTAGTACCAGCTACTACAAAACCACCCTCTTTGGTAGTTGTAATAGAGTTTGCCCACTCTTTTGACTTAAAGCCGTAGATCTTATGCCAGATCATATCTCCTTTGCTATCAAACCTCATGATATCAATATCGCTGTGTTTACTCTCAAATGATTCAGTACTTCCAGCACATGCACATCCTCCATCATCTGTTGGAGTTATTGCTCTAAACTCATCTTCATCCTCTCCACCAAGAACTTTTTTGTAAAGATATTTGCCCTTTGAATCAAACTTTGCTAGATAAAAATCAAATCCACCACTTCCGTAACTTCTAGTTTTACCTGCTACAAAGAAGCCACCTTTAGAACTAAGAGCTACTCCTTTTAAGATATCATCATCTTTTCCGCCAATCGCCTTTTCAAAAAGAGATTTTCCTTTTTTATCGATAAAAAGCACATATCCATCTTTGTAACCTCTACCGTAAGATTCTGTACTTCCTGCTATCAAAGCACCACCGTTTGGAGTAGCCACAGCTCCAAAACCCTCATCATCTCTCTTTCCGCCATATGTTTTTTGCCAAATTCTTTTTAGATTTTTATCAAACTTTACGACATAGAGATCTTTATCGCTATCCTTGCTAAAAGATGCACTCATACCAATTGCCATAAAATTTCCATCACTACATCGGATGAGAGCATTTGCATAGTCATCTTGCTTTCCTCCATATGTAGCCCTTATGATTGGATTACCCTTTTTATCAAACTTTGTTACCATCATATCTCGTCTTCCATGCCCAAAGCTCTTTGAACTTCCAGCTATGATAAAAGAGCCATCATCCAAAGCGATACTATCTTTAGCGATATCCTCTTTCGTGCCACCATATGCCTTTTGAAAAACAGACTTTAACTCAATATGAGGCTTTTTTTCGATCTTCTTTTTTTGGACTGCCTCTACTCCATACAAAAGAGTTCCACTTATCAATAAAAGAGATATCAATACTCTACTCATCATAACCTCCTATTTATTTTCATACTCGATCTTCATCTTCGCATACATCCCTGGATAGATCTTTGGATTGTCCTTTTTAAATCTCACAACCATAGTAAAGGTGTGTGCCATAGGATTTGCCGATGGGACAATTGTCTTTACATGACCAGTAGTTTTATGCTTTAGTGAAGGGATGTAGATATCCACCTTTTGACCTTTTTCTATCTTTGGTAGATCAGATTCGGCTACTTGTGCATCAATTTCAAGGTGCTTTAGATCAACCAAGATCATAGTTAGCATCCCAGGCATTATCATATCTCCTACTCGAATTCTCTTTTGAACGATAATACCGTCATTTGGAGCTTTTACCTCCAAATAGTCTGAAATTGTCGCAACCTGTTTTACTTTGACAGCTGCACTTTTTACAAGTGCTTGAGCTGCTGCAAGACCTGCTGAGACATTATCAGCAATTGAGTTTAAATCATCAAGATCAGGAACTACATTTTTGCCCTTATCTTTAAGCTTGTTTAGGATTGATCTATCTTTTTTTATCTTATCCATCCTAGTTCTATACATATCTACCATAATCTCAGCTTGTTCAAGTGCTAGGTCGGCTTGATCTTTTAAGATATCAAACTCAGCAGACTCTAACTCAAATAGAGTATCTTCTCTCTTGACAAAATCACCGATATCAAAGTTGATTTTTTTGACATAGCCCATATATCTAGCACCTATCATTTTTTGATTATCTGATACGATAGTGCCTGTGATTGATAGAGTCCTCGCATCAACAATACCAAGCATTAATACTAAAAACCATAAAACTCTCTTCATAAAAACCTCACTTAAAAACTGCCCTAGCCTCTGCCTCTATAGCATCTGGAATATCTGAAATCTTCATAAATTGAGACATTTTAAGCATAGGGTATGATACAGCTATGTAGTATTTTGGATTTAGAATTTTTGCTTTATTATCTTCTATGATGATTGGATAAGGTAGCAAAAGTGCATTTTTCTCACCTGTTGCTTTTATAAAATCCCTAGTTTTACTTGAGAGTCTCATTCCAATCAATGCCTTGCCATTTCC
>CAZYJF010000085.1:0-2353 GCA_964647715.1 uncultured Sulfurospirillum sp.
ATAGTGATCTCGATCTACTCTACAAGTTGGATGAAAATTTTATAAAAAATTATAGTGGTTTTAGTGGGTTTAAACGGTTGATCCAGATAAAGGAGATGATCTCCAAGAAGATAGGATTAAAGGTTGATTTAGTTGCCATAAACAACTTAAGTGATAGTGCTAAAAAGTATATCCTGAAAGATTTGGTCAATGTCTAAAGATTCACAGTTAGCAAAAGTTGATTTTATGCTAGAGATGATAACAAATATCGAGAAGATCATAAAACGGCATAATGGTATCATAAAGACATTGGAAGATTTTGAAGGTCAAATGGCAATTTTGATGGCAATTTCACAGATAGGGGAACAGCTAAAAAAATTAGAACCCAGCTTAATTGAAAAGTTTGATCTTAAAGAGGATGTCGAAGGTGCTTACTATACGAGAAATTATATAGTCCATGATTATGAAAATGTGGATTTAATGCTTGTTGAAAATATTTTAAGAACATACCTTCCACAACTTAAAAGTAAAATATCCAAAATAAAAATTGAACTTCAAAAGTGACTAAATTTTACGAAGTTTCCATCCTAAACTCTCCTCTCTCCCCACTCACCTATAAAAGTTCACAAAAGTTAGAAATCGGCAGGATTATCACTGCCACACTTCAAAATAGAGAGATAACAGCACTTGTGCTAAAAGAGGTTCAAAAGCCAGACTTTAAGTGTGTCGAGATAGGAGAGATAAAAGATGAGATCTACCCAAAAGAGTATCTAAAAATCTTCGAATTTATATCTAGCTACTATCTTTGCTCTATCGGTGAAGCTGTTGGTTTGTTCACAGCGATTGGAGAGTGTAAGAAGAGTAAGGTTTTAGTGGATACGAAGATAGAGTTAAACAGTTTGCAAAAAGAGGCTATCGGTTTTATCAAAGATCATCAAATCTCACTTCTGTTTGGAGATACGGGTAGTGGAAAGAGTGAGATATATATGAAGTTGATTGAAGATTGTATCAATCAAGGCAAAAGTGCGATTTTTTTGATGCCAGAGATCTCACTCACACCCCAGATGAGAGATAGACTCAAAGAGAAGTTTGGCGACCTTATAGAGGTGTGGCACTCAAAGATCACCAAGAAGAAAAAAGAGCAAATTCTAGAAAATATAAAAAACGGAACTATTCGCATCATAGCAGGAGCTAGATCGTCTCTCTTTGTCCAGATGCCCTCTCTTGGGCTTATCATCGTAGATGAGGAGCATGATGACAGTTATAAATCATCAAAAAGACCAAGATACCATGCGAGGGATTTGGCTCTTTATATGGGGAAGGTTTTGGGAGCCAAGGTGCTTTTAGGATCAGCTACTCCCTCACTTTCAAGCTATCACAAACACCCCACTTACAGGCTCAAAGGAACTTACTATGAGAGTAAAAAAAGTTATCTCTTTATCGACTCAAATGAGGAGATAGATGAGAGAATCTTTGCTCATATAGAAGATTCCCTTCAAAGGCAAAAGCAAGTGATTGTCTTCTTGCCAACTCGTGCCAATTTTAAGTATCTGCACTGCTTTGAGTGTGGCTCTTTTGTGGAGTGTCCTTACTGCTCTGTGGGGATGAGTCTGCATCTTGATAGAAATGCTCTACTTTGCCACTACTGCCACTATATAGAGAGGATTCCAAAGATCTGTCCTAGTTGCAAAAAAGAGGATATGAGAGTGAGTAGAATCGGTACGGCTGAGGTGGTGAAACAACTTCAAGAGAGATTCCCACAAGCTAATATCGGTAAATTTGATACAGATGAGATCAAGACTCAAAATCAACTCAAAAAAGCTATCGACTCTTTTAACAAAAAGGAGATCGATATCTTAGTAGGAACACAGATGCTCTCAAAAGGACACAACTATCTAAATGTCGATCTTGCTGTGGTTTTAGGAATCGATACACTTCTTTCTCATGGTGATTACAGAGCGAGTGAGAGAGCTGTGAGTCTGCTGGTGCAAATATCAGGACGAAGTGGCAGAAAAGGGGAGGGCAGAGTCGTGATAGCTAGTAAAAATGAAGAGTTTTTTAAGCCATATCTTGAGGATTTTGAACTATTCTTAAAAGATGAAATCAGACACAGAGAAGGACTCTATCCACCTTTTAAAAGACTCTCAAGAGTGCTCATAGCAAATCGGTCCAAAGAGAAGGCAAAGGAAGTCTTACTTAGTGTTGGAAACTGTATCGAATCAGTAGAGGGAGTTGAAGTAATAGGAGCTGGAGAATCACCCATCGCCAAGATATCAAACAAATTTCGCTTCTCGATCTTGATAAGATCAGACAAACTAAAACCGATGCTAAACGCTCTGCATAGATGTAAAAACAAATCTTGTGAGATAGATGT
>CAZYJF010000085.1:2453-6277 GCA_964647715.1 uncultured Sulfurospirillum sp.
AGTTTATAGTATAATCATCTCATGATAAAAAGATACCCAACTAGACAGATTTTTGTAGGCGATGTAGCTATAGGTGGAGATGCTCCGATCTCCGTTCAGTCGATGACTTATTCTAAGACTTCAGATGTAGAAGCGACACTAGATCAGATAAAGAGGCTTCATTTTGCAGGAGCTGATATCGTTAGAGTGGCAGTTCCTGCTATGGAGGATGCTCTGGCTTTAAAGGCTATCAAAGAGGGTAGTTCACTTCCGATTGTGGCTGATATCCACTTTAACTACAAGTTGGCTCTTGAGGCGGCAAAGGTGGTCGATTGCATACGATTTAATCCTGGAAATATCGGCGAAAAAAGTCGTATCAAAGAGATTGTCAAAGCTTGCAAAGAGCGATCTATTCCTGTGAGGATCGGTGTAAACTGTGGATCACTTGAAGAAGAGTTTGAGAAAAAATATGGTCAGACTGCTAAAGGAATGGTGGAATCTGCACTCTATAACATCAAATATCTTGAAGATTTGGACTTTACAGATATAAAGATTTCTCTTAAAGCCAGTGATGTTCAAAGAACTGTGGAGGCTTATAGAACTTTAAGACCTATGGTCGATTACCCTTTTCATCTAGGGGTCACAGAAGCTGGAACTCTTTTTCACTCTACTATCAAGTCAAGTATAGGTTTGGGAGCCCTTTTGCTTGATGGAATTGGCGATACGATGAGGATATCGATAACCGGAGAGTTAGAAAAAGAGATCGAAGTAGGAAGAGCGATACTCAAAGATTCAGGTGTGGCAAATGAGGGCTTAAATATCATCTCTTGTCCTACTTGTGGAAGAATAGAAGCTGATCTAGTCAAGGCTGTGGCTGAGGTAGAGGAGGCGACAAAGCATATCAAAGCACCTTTAAATGTATCTGTGATGGGTTGTGTGGTAAATGCTATCGGTGAAGCCAAGGGTGCTGATGTGGCTATCGCCTATGGAAAAGGAAGTGGTCTTATTATGAGAAAGGGCGAAGTGGTAGCGAAGCTTGATGAGAAAAATCTAGTAGAGAGATTTTTACAAGAGGTCGAAGAAGCGGCAAAGGAGCTTGAGTGAGTAACCAACTCCACAACATCAATATAGAACGAGCAGTTCTAAGCTCAATCATCTTTGAACCATCCATATTTGAGGATATTTTGGCGAAATTAAAGCCAGAAGATTTCTATCTGCCAGATCACCAAGCCATATTTAAAGCGATGCTAACACTCCATGCTAAAGATCACCCCATAGATGAGGAGTTTTTAAAGCAAGAGCTACTCAAGACCGATAGCTACAATGAAGAGGCAATATCAGAGATACTCATCACAAATCCCATAGCAAATATTGAAGCTTATATCGAAGAGATAAAAGAGAGATCGATAAAAAGGGAGTTGATTGAACTAACTACCAAGATAAAGAGTGTAGCAATAGAGCAGGAACTTCCAGCAAACGAGATGCTAGATCTTGTGCAAAAAAAGCTCTATGAGATTTCGATGGACTCAGATACCAAAGAGTTTCGCGAATCTCCCGAGATGGTAAGCTCTACGATTGAGCAGATCCACGAGATGAAAAGAAGAGGCAACACTACTGTCATCGGTGTTGATACTGGCTTTGATGATCTAAATAAATTGACGACTGGTTTTGGTAAGGGTGATTTGATAATCATAGCAGCAAGACCTGCCATGGGAAAGACAGCTTTTACTCTAAATCTAGCTCAAAATGCACTTGATGATGGGCTTGGGGTGGCTGTGTTTTCTCTTGAGATGCCAGCAGAACAGTTGATGCTTAGGATGCTTAGTGCCAAGACATCTATACCTTTGCAAAAGCTAAGAGTGGGTGATCTTGATGATGAGCAGTGGAGTAGGCTTGTTAGTGCTAGTGATGAGATGTCACAAAAAAAACTCTTTGTAGATGATGATGGAATGCTAAATATCCACCAACTAAGATCAAAGCTTAGAAAACTAAAATCTAACCACCAAGAGGTCTCGCTTTGTATTATCGATTATCTTCAGTTGATGAATGGAGGAGCTGGAAAAGATAGGCATTTGGAGGTGAGTGAGATATCAAGGGGCTTGAAACTACTAGCAAGAGAGCTTGAGATGCCAATCATCGCCTTATCTCAGTTAAACAGGGGCTTAGAGAGTAGGAACGATAAAAGACCAATGCTAAGTGATATCAGGGAGTCTGGATCGATTGAGCAAGATGCAGATATGATCTTGTTTGTTTATAGGGATGATGTTTACAAGATTAGAGAAGAGGCTGAAAAAGAGAAGAGGGCAAAAGCCGAGGGAGTAGAGTATAAAAGCACCTTCAAAGAGAAGAAAGAGGAGGATGCTGAGATCATCATCGGTAAAAACAGAAATGGACCAGTAGGAAAGGTTGATCTGGTTTTTCAAAAAGATTTTACTAGATTTGTACAAAGAAAAGTAGGAGGAGTTGAGATAGTTTATGAGAGTGCTGAGTATGATGCCTCGCACTCAAATATCAATATACCAGATATCTAAAAGTTGCCTAAATGTTAGAGAAACTAAAACTCTTCGATACGAAAGCAGGATTTTTAGTTTTTCTTTTGAGTATGTTTTTGCTCTTTTCTTTCAATTTATTTTTAAAATACAAAGATTTTCAAACTTTTAAAAACTCTTATGTTTACCACTGTGATGCAACGGTGTTAAACCAATATCCAAAATTTAGCAAAAGAGGAAAAAAGTATTTTGTACTTAGATTAAAAAGTGATGATGGATTTGATTTCATCACTACAAATTTTGGTGATCTTAAAAACTTAAAGGGTAGGCGACTAAGAGTTGCTATCATCACAAAAAATCTCAACTTTTTGGAGTATCTAAAAGGTTTTTTTGCCCCTGCATTTGATCTTGAACTATTAGAATATAAGCCAAGTATCAAAAACTCTCTAAAAATTTATATCGACTCACAACACAGCCACAGATGGACAAAGGAGCTTTTTGAAGCTCTGTTTTTAGCAATTCCTGTATCAAAGGAGTTTAGAAAGAGAGTCTCAAATCTAGGGATTAACCATCTGCTTGCAATATCTGGTTATCATCTTGGATTTTTGTATGGGATGATCTTGTTTTTAAGCATACCCTTGTATAAATTTTTTCAAAAGAGATTTTTCCCCTACAGAAATAGAACATTTGATCTAAGCATCTTTGCCATAGCTATTTTACTGTTTTACATCTATGTCATAGGTTTTACACCCTCAATTCTAAGATCGCTTAGTATGCTAATATTTGCTCTGTTTTTATATATGAGATGGTTTAAGATAGTCTCATTTGAAGTTTTGAGTGTAACTATTTTATTTCTACTATCAATGAAAGTTGAACTTCTGTTTAGTATCTCTTTTTGGTTTAGTGTGAGTGGAATATTCTTAATCTATCTGTTTTTGCACCATTTTAAAGATCTTAAAAATTATCAAACACTATTAGCTATCAATTTTTGGGTATATCTGACTATGATCCCAATAGTGCATTATATCTTCCCTCTTTTTACACCTTTGCAACTCTTATCACCTTTTTTGTCTTTGGCTTTTATACTTTTTTATCCACTAGAGTTGTTTTTGCATCTAATTGGCTATGGATCTTTGCTTGATCCTGTTTTATTGGATCTTTTTAACTTGCAAAGCTCTGGGGTTAACTTTTATACTCCACCTTATATACTAATCATCTATATTTTATTGATGATAGGAGCTATCTTTTCAAGGAAGATTTTATATCTTTTACTCTTTTGTGCAACTCTTTTTTTACTAAGTGCTTTGATTTTTTTCTAGCATATAACACAACTTCACACCATATAAAAATATGATC